>NZ_JBRRDW010000023.1:0-69537 GCF_056759895.1 Stenotrophomonas sp. STEN038 | reverse complement strand
ATGCTCGGCCGCGGCCTTCCCGGTAACGCCCCTCCCGAGCATGGCTCGGCACTACATGGGCACGCCCCGAGCCGAGCATGGCTCGGCACTACAGGTCCTAGCGGGCCAGACCTTCCAATAGCGGCTGGATTCTGGCGGGCTCGCCTTTGACCAGAAGCGGACCTTCCGGCAACTCCAATGGCAGCACTGCAAGCGCCAATGCGCCTGCCACACAGGCGACGGTCCCGATGTTGCTGTCGGCGTGCTGGACCGCGTCGCCAGAATTGGCGAATGAGACACATTCCAATAGCGCCAGCGAGCGCTTGGCCTTGCCCAGGAAGTGGGTACGGGCAACGATTTCCTGGCCCGGATAGCACCCCTTCTTGACGCTGTAGGCGTTCAAGCGATCCAGTCCGAGCTGCTGCGGCGTCCATTGCTCGCGCTGTGCGTCTTCAAGCCGGGGCAGGCCGAAACGAAGGTCGGATTGACGCCATGCCAATTCAGCGCTGTCGTCGATGGCAGCGGCCACATCGCTGATCTGCAGCGTGCGCGGAACCGCTGCGCCACCCACATCCAGCTCGATGATGGCATCGCTCAGCTGTGCCAATTGCGCGCCATGCGCCGAAACGGGCGCTTCCAGCGCAGCATTCACTGCCAGCGCGCTGGCATGGCTGATGACGACCTTGCGGCGGAATACAAAGCGTCGCAACTGCTCGGCCATGGCCTCGGCACCGCCGTCGTGGCAGATCAGCAGCAGGGTCTGTGCGTCCACCCGTACCAGCTGAAAGATAGACAGCACGCGGCCTTTGGCGGTCAGCCAGGCGCTCCATTGCCAATGACCGTCGGCCAGCGAGGGCACGTCATTGGCGAACTGGGCTTGGGCGAAAGCGACCGCATCGGCTCCCGCAAGGCTCACGATCTGAGCCTTGGAGAGCGTGCGGAAACCGGTGAAAGCTGGGGCGAGGTTGTCAGACACGTGACTGAGGACTAAAATTTGTGCGTTGCGAGACCACCAATGATAGGCCAAACAACCCCCACTCCCGAGCCCGAAGCTGAAGCCCCGTTGGTCCCCGAGAAGCAGCCGCTTCCCGAGGTAACCCCGGTGCCTCAGGAAATAGGCGGCCGCGGCGGACTTGATCCGGTGCGGTATGGCGATTGGGAGAAAAACGGGCGCTGCATAGATTTCTGAGCAGCGTTGAGCCAACGCGGCATTGAGCCGCCCAGCCGAGATACGAGTCAGCGAATGGCGAACAGACCCCGCCCCCTCTCTCCGCACCTGCAGGTGTATCGCTGGCAGATCCAGATGGCCACCTCGATCCTGCATCGAGTAACCGGCATCATTCTGACTGTCGGTTCCCTGATCATTGCGGGCGGCTTGTTCGCCCTGATGATGGGGCCTGAGTCCTGGAACTGCTTCACCACCCACGCCAGCGCCTGGTACGGCAAGGTGATCCTGTTCGGTTGGACCTGGTGCTTCGCCTACCACCTGTGCAATGGCATCCGCCATATCGTGCAGGACTTCGCCATCGGCTACGCCAAGGCTACCTTCATCCGCAGCAGCTGGGTGTCGGTGATTGCCTCGCTGGTGCTGACCGCGCTGATCTGGGCTTACGTCTGCATGGGAGCTGCCGCATGAGCAAGTACCGCACCCCGTTGAAGAATGCGCGTGGCCTTGGCAGTGCCAAGTCCGGTACCGAGCACTTCGTCCACCAACGCCTGACCGCAACCGCCCTGGTCGCACTGACCATCTGGTTCCTGTGCCTGGTGCTGAGCCTGATGGGCGCCGATTACGTTACCGCTGTGGAAACCATTGCCAAGCCGTGGAACGCGATCCTGCTGGGTGGCTTCCTGGTCGCCATGTTCTGGCACGCCCAGCTTGGCCTGCAGGTGGTCCTCGAGGACTACATCCACAACTCGCTGATGGCCCTGGCCTTGCAGACCACGGTCAAGTTCGTCGCCGTGCTCGGCGCCATCGTCAGCATCTTTGCGGTTGCCCGCATCGCGTTTGGGAACTGATACATGTCCGCTTACAACATTACTGAACACAAGGTCGACATGGTCGTCGTCGGCGCCGGTGGCGCTGGCCTGCGTGCAACGTTTGGTTTGGCCCAGAAGGGCCTGCAGACGGTCTGCATCACCAAGGTCTTCCCGACCCGCTCGCACACCGTGGCAGCGCAGGGCGGCATTTCCGCCGCGCTCGGCAACATGGGTGAGGACGACTGGCGTTACCACTTCTTCGACACCATCAAGGGTTCGGATTGGCTGGGCGATCAGGACGCCATCGAGTACATGTGCCGTGAGGCGATCCCGGCCATCATCGAGCTGGAGCACTACGGCGTTCCGTTCTCGCGCACCGAAGAAGGCAAGATCTACCAGCGTCCGTTCGGTGGCATGACCACCAAGTACGGTGAAGGCCCGTCGGCGCAGCGTACCTGCGCCGCCGCCGACCGTACCGGCCACGCCATCCTGCACACCCTGTACCAGCAGTCGCTGGCGCACGATGCGCAGTTCATGATCGAGTACTTCGCACTCGACCTGATTTTCGATGACGAAGGCGTCTGCCGCGGCGTGCTCGCCCTGGACATGGCCGAAGGCACCCTGCACCTGTTCCGTTCGCAGGGCGTGGTGCTGGCAACCGGCGGCTACGGCCGTGCCTACTTCAGCGCCACCTCGGCGCATACCTGTACCGGTGACGGCGGTGGCCTCGTGGCCCGTGCCGGCCTGCCGCTGCAGGACATGGAGTTCGTGCAGTTCCACCCGACCGGCATCTATGGCGCCGGCTGCCTGATCACCGAAGGTGTGCGAGGCGAGGGCGGCATCCTGCGCAACAGCAGTGGCGAGCGCTTCATGGAGCGCTACGCACCGCATTACAAGGATCTGGCATCGCGTGACGTGGTGTCGCGTTCGATGACCATCGAAATCCGCGAAGGCCGCGGCGTCGGCGAGCACAAGGATCACATCCTGCTCGACCTGACCCACCTCGGCCCGGGTGTGATCGACGACAAGCTGCCGGGTATCGCCGAAAGCGCGCGCATCTTCGCGGGCGTGGACGTGCACAAGCAGCCGATCCCGGTCATCCCGACCGTGCACTACAACATGGGCGGCATCCCGACCAACTACCACGGTGAAGTGGTCCGCAAGGTCGGCGACAACCCCGATGCAGTGGTGCCGGGCCTGTACGCCATCGGCGAAGCGGCCTGCGTGTCCGTGCACGGTGCAAACCGTCTGGGCTCGAACTCGCTGCTCGACCTGGTGGTGTTCGGTCGCGCCGTGGCCAACCGCTGCGCCGAGACGATCAAGCCGGGCGCTGCGCACAAGACCCTGCCGTCGGACGCCTGCGACAAGGCCCTGGGCCTGCTCGACAAGCTGCGTCACGCCAATGGCGATACGCCGACCTCGGTCATCCGCGACAACATGCAGCGCACCATGCAGAACGATGCAGCGGTGTTCCGTACCAGCAAGACGCTGGAAGAAGGCTGCCAGAAGATGGCGCAGGTGTTCGATTCGTTCCAGGACGTCAAGGTTTCCGACCGTTCGCTGGTCTGGAACTCGGACCTGATCGAAACCTACGAGCTGAACAACCTGCTGCTCAACGCAGTGGCGACCATCAACTCGGCCGAGCAGCGCAAGGAAAGCCGTGGCGCCCACGCGCACGAGGATTACCCGGACCGCGACGACGTCAACTGGCAGAAGCACACGCTGGTCACTGTCGACGACAAGGGCAAGTGCAGCTTCGATTACCGCCCGGTGCACATGTACACGCTCAGCGATGACGTGTCCGTGGTGCCGCCGAAGCCGCGCGTCTACTGATCCGGGGAACTTACGAACATGGCTGAATTTGCACTCCCGAAGAACTCCCGGTTGACCAAGGGCAAGCACTTCCCCGCCAAGGGCGGCGCGAAGAACACGCGTACCTTCAAGATCTACCGCTGGAGCCCCGACGACGACCAGAATCCGCGTACCGACACCTACGAGATCGATCTCGATGCGTGCGGCCCGATGGTTCTGGACGCGCTGATCAAGATCAAGAACGAGATTGATCCGACCCTGACCTTCCGTCGCTCCTGCCGCGAGGGTATCTGCGGTTCGTGCGCGATGAACATCGACGGCACCAACACCCTGGCCTGCACCCGTGCCATTGCCGATTGCGGCAAGGCCGAAGTGCCGATCTACCCGCTGCCGCACATGGACGTGGTCAAGGATCTGGTTCCGGATCTGACCCACTTCTACGCGCAGTACGCCTCGATCAAGCCCTGGATCCGCACCCAGACCCCGGCGCCGGCAGACCGTGAACGCCTGCAGTCGCCGGAAGACCGCAAGAAGCTGGACGGCCTGTACGAGTGCATCCTGTGCGCGTGCTGCTCGACCAGTTGCCCGAGCTACTGGTGGAACGGCGAGCGTTACCTGGGGCCGGCGATCCTGCTGCAGGCCTACCGCTGGATCATCGATTCGCGCGATGAAGACACCGGCGCACGCCTGGACGATCTGGAAGATCCGTTCAAGCTGTACCGCTGCCACACCATCATGAACTGCGCACGTACCTGCCCGAAGGGCTTGAACCCGGCACTGGCAATCGCCGAGATCAAGAAGCTGATGATGGCGCGCCGCGCGTAAAGAGGCGGTGCCGAGGCGCAAGCCGGAGCAGCGCTGCTGCTTTGTAGCTTTCCCTTCTCCCGCCTGCGGGAGAAGGTGCCCCGCAGGGGCGGATGAGGGGAGCTCTTGAAGTTGCCCTTGCTGAACTCCGAGTGGCGCTCTGGAGTTCCTCCAAAAGCGGCCCTCACCCCAACCCCTCTCCCGTAAACGGGAGAGGGGCTCAAGCTTGAAGCCATGCAGACTGAAGACGAAATCCTGTTGAAGAAGCTGCGCTGGCGCTGCCGGCGTGGCATGCGCGAGCTCGATCAGCTGTTCGGCCGCTATCTTGACCGCCGCTGGCTGGATGCACCTGCCGACGAGCGCAAGGTTTTCCTGCAGTTGTTGGAGACCGAAGACGATAAGTTGTGGCGCTGGTCCATGGGCTACGAGGTCTGTCCGGATGCGGCGCAGGCGCAACTTATCAGCTACATCCGCTCCCTTCCGGTGTGAGTGGCGGCCGTCGCGCTGGTTGAGTCGCGCGTTGACGGGCCTGGCGGTACTTGCCGCTGTTTCGATAGTGAACTGCAGATTGGAGCCGGCCCATGCCTGGCCCTTGGCCCTGTGCGTGCTTGGTTGGGGGCTTCTGCAGGCGCGGGCTGAGTGGCGAAGGCCATGCCGAAACCTGCTTATACCGCCATCGCCCGGATCGGCCAGCGTTGATGGAAGGCCCGTGGAGCGGATCCAACTGATCGAGCGCGGCCCCTTGTTGGTGCTGCGCTGGCGGCTGGGCAAGCAGCGCCATCAGCTGCTGTTCTGGCCCGATACGCTGCCCAGGGCGCAGCGACGTGAACTGCGACTGGCCGTAAAGGCGCATGGCGTTTCCCGCCAGCCGCCGGGAATGGCACCATAGCGACCAGTTCACGGGCAGACACGCATGTTCAAACCCTTACCTGTCGCAATCGGATTGCGCTACCTGCGCGCCAAGCGCCGCAATGGCTTCATTTCCTTCATCTCCATGGCCTCCATCCTTGGCATCGCGCTCGGGGTGATGGTGCTGATCACCACCTTGGCGGTGATGAGCGGCTTCCAGAAGGAGATCCGCGACCGCCTGCTGCAGATGTCCGCCCATGCAACGGTCAGCGCCGACGGCGAGCCGATGGCCAATTGGCAGCATGCGGTGGACGTGGCGACCAAGGACCCGCGCGTAGCCGGCGCTGCGCCGTACATCGAGATTCAAGGCATGTTGAGCGGCCTGCGGGTGCAGGGCGCGATCATCCAGGGCGTTGATCCGGCGCAGGAGTCCAAAGTCTCGGTGCTGGCCGAGAAGATGACCAAGGGCAAGCTGGACAGCCTGCAGCCTGGCGAGTTCAACATGGTGGTCGGCAAGGAGCTGGCGATCTGGTTGGGCGTGGATGTCGGCGACAGCGTGGTCGCGACGCTGGCGGAAGTGCAGGGCACGCCGATGGGCGCCATGCCGCGGGTCAAGCGCTTCAAGGTCAGCGGCATCTTCGAGGCCGGCTCCAATGAAGTGGACCGCGGCGTCGCCTTCACCAACATGCAGGACATGGAGCGCGTGCTGCGCATGGACGGCGTCACCGGCGTGCGTCTGAAAATGCACGACATGGACCAGGCCTATACCGTGGCCCGCGATCTGGCAGTCAACCTCAACGGCTATTACCGGGTGAGCGATTGGACGCAGGAGAACGCCAACCTCTACCACTCGCTGCGCATGGAAAAAACGGTGATGGGCATCCTGCTGTCGCTGATCGTGGCGATGGGTGCGTTCAACCTGGTGTCCTCGCAGGTGATGCTGGTCACCGACAAGCAGGCCGATATCGCCATCCTGCGCACCCTTGGCCTGACGCCCGGTGGAGTAATGCAGGTGTTCATGGTGCAGGGCACCTTGATCGGTGTCTTCGGCACCATTGTCGGCGTGATCAGTGGCATCACCTTGACCCTCAATCTGGAGCGCATCCTCGGCCTGATCGAGACCGTCTTCAACATCAAGTTGCTGCCGGAGGATGTGTACTACATCACCGGCCTGCCGACCGACATGCAGACCGGTGACATCGTGGTGATCACCATTGTCGCGCTGCTGATGAGCTTTGCCGCGACCCTTTACCCGGCGTGGCGCGCAGCCCGCACCCAGCCGGCCGAGGCGCTGCGCTATGAATGAGAACGCATTGATGGAATCGGTAATCCGCGCCGAAGGCCTGGGCAAGACCTATGCCGAAGGCAAGATGCACACGCCGGTGTTCGACGGCCTGGATTTGAATGTCGCCGCAGGCGAAACCGTAGCCATTGTCGGTGCCTCGGGCGCAGGCAAGAGCACCTTGCTGCACCTGCTTGGCGGCTTGGATGTTCCGACCGCCGGTGAGGTCTATGTCGCCGGTCAGCGCATGTCGGCCCTGTCCGATGCCGCGCGCGGCAACCTTCGCAATAGTTCGCTGGGCTTCGTCTACCAGTTCCACCACCTGCTGCCGGAGTTCACCGCGCTGGAGAACGTGATGATTCCGGTGATGCTTGGGGGCAGTGATCCGGCTGCAGCGAGCGTTCGCGCCAAGGCTTTGCTGGAATCAGTTGGGCTCGGCCATCGGTTAGGTCACAAACCGGGCGAGTTGTCTGGCGGTGAACGCCAGCGCACCGCGGTTGCGCGTGCCCTGGTCAACCAGCCGGGCTGCGTGCTCGGCGATGAGCCCACCGGCAATCTGGACGACAAGACCGCCGCTACCGTGTTCGATCTGATGTTGGAGTTGAACCGCGTGCACCGCACCAGTTTGGTTCTGGTCACCCATGACCGCAGTTTGGCGCGCAAGCTTGATCGCGTGCTGGAGCTGCGTGAGGGCCGGTTGCACGAGCTGGCAAGCAGCGGGGTTTGATTCAAGCCCGGCAGCATGGCTCCCATGAGCTCGTGGGGCTACGATGCCAGGGTAGGTGCTGAAAGCAGGTTGTTTCCTTCAATGAGGATTGCCGTCATGAAGAAAGTGCTTGTTGCGATGGTGCTGGCCGCCGTTCTCGGCGGTTGTGCGACGACCGGAAAGCTGAGCAGTACCGAACGGCTTGAATTGTATCGGGCCCACGCCGGCGCGCCGGTGAATGGTTTCAAGTATTTCGGTTCGTTGAACGGCTGGACCGAGCTCGGCGACAGTGCTCTGGCGGTCTGGACCAAGCCGGCCGAAGCCTGGCTGTTGAATCTCAGCGGCCCGTGCATGGATCTGTCCTATGCGCCGGCCATTTCCATCACCAACATGATGGGCCGGGTATCTGCACGGTTTGATCGTGTGATCGTCCACGGTGGTGGCCCGATGGCGCACGTGCCATGCCGCATCGAAAGCATCCAACCGCTGGATGTAAAGGCGCTGCGTGCATCCGAGAAAGAGCTGCGCGAAGCCAAGATTTCCGAGCGCGCTGCAGATCAAGGCACCGAGACGGAGTGAAGCACCCTCTGTAGTGCCGAGCCATGCTCGGCAGGGGCTTTACCAGCAATGCTTCACAGCCCAGGCCGAGCCATGCTCGGCAGGGGTTTTAATGCACGGGCCAACCCACGCCGGTAAGGCGTCTGCCGAGCATGGCTCGGCACTACAGGCTTCCGGCCTTATTCCGCTTCTGGCGCGACGTAACCCGCCGGCTTTTCCGCGCCACCAGAGAACAGGAACTTCACCAGCTCCTCCTCAAGGAAGGCGCGGTGCTTGGGGTCGCGTGGCGACAAACGGTTTTCGTTGATCAGCATGGTCTGGTGCGCCAGCCATTTGGCCCAGGCCGGCTTGCCGATGTTGGCGAAGATGCGCTGGCCCAGCTCGCCGGGGTAGGGCACGAAATCCAGACCCTCGGTTTCGCGTTGTTCGTATTGGCAGAAGACGGAGCGGGGCATGCTGTAATCCTGTCGAATCAGTGCGCTGGATGACGTTCCAGCAGTTTGCGGATGGGTGCGGGCAGGCCGAGTGTGGCCAGTTCGTCACGTGCTACCCAGCGTAGATCTGCATTGTCACCGACCTTGGATGTGAGTGCGACCTTGCGCAGGTGCAGCGGCTGTAGATGCAGGCGGTAGTGGCTGAAGGTATGCACGATCAACGGCAACTCATGGGCGTTGTCGTAGTTGCCTTTGATGCTGGCAGCAAACCACTCGCGCAGCGCGCTATCGGTATCGGCCTGCGGCAAGGTCCACAGCGAGGCCCAGATGCCGGTCGGGGGGCGCTTCAACAGCAGGATGCGGCCATCGGAATCTTCCAGCAGCAGGGCAGTTGCTTCGCGCTCAGGCAAGGCTTTGCTGGGTTTCGGTGTGGGCAGTGAATCAACCAGGCCCTGTGCATGTGCGGCACAACTACTCTGCAGCGGACACAGGATGCAGGCCGGCTTTGCCCGGGAACACAGGGTTGCGCCGAAATCCATCTGCGCCTGGGTGTAATCGGCCATGCGCCCGGCCGGCACCTGCGCGACGTGTGCTTCGGCCTGCGCCCAGAGCTGTTTTTCGATAGCCGGCAAGCCGGGGAAGCCAGCGATGCCGTGGTAGCGGGTCAAGACACGTTTGACGTTGCCATCAAGGATCGCAAACGGGTCGTTCCAGGCCTGGCTGAGGATTGCACCGGCGGTGCTGCGGCCGATGCCGGGCAGCGCCAGCAGGGCATCGAAATCACGCGGCAGTTCTCCGCCATGCAGCTCGACGCATTGCTTGGCTGCTGCATGCAGATTGCGGGCACGGGCGTAGTAGCCCAGGCCGGCCCAGTGCGCCATCAAGGTGTCGTTGTCGGTGGCGGCCAGATCGCGCAGCGTCGGAAACGACTGCACGAAACGTTGGAAATAGGGAGTTGCGGTGGCGACCTGAGTCTGCTGCAGCATGATTTCCGACAGCCATACCCGATACGGCGAACGCGGATGCTGCCAGGGCAGGTCGTGGCGGCCGTGCTGGTCGAACCAGGTGAGGAGTTGGCTGGGGAAGTTGGGCATTGGCTCGCGAAGGCTGGCGATTGCGCGTTTCCCTTCTCCCGCTTGCGGGAGCAGGTGCCCCGAAGGGGCGGATGAGGGGAGCTTTTGATTCCGCTCGTAGAGCTTCCCCTCACCCCAACCCCTCTCCCGTAAACGGGAGAGGGGCTAGCAGATCAGTTGCTGCCCAAGGCCTGCGGCAACAGCGCGTCGACGAAGGCTTCGGCATCGAAGACGCGCAGGTCTTCCGGGCGCTCACCGATGCCGGCAAAACGAATCGGAATGCCGAACTCGCGGGCCAGCGCGAACACCACGCCGCCCTTGGCGGTACCGTCCAGCTTGGTCACGACCAGGCCGGTGACACCGGCAGCAGCATGGAACTGGCGCAGCTGCGACAGCGCGTTCTGGCCAGTGGTGCCGTCGATCACCATCAGCACTTCGTGCGGAGCGGTTTCGTCGATCTTGCCGAGCACGCGGCGGATCTTGCTCAGCTCGTTCATCAGCCCGGTCTGGGTATGCAGGCGGCCAGCGGTATCGGCGATCAACACACTGGTGCCGCGCGCCTTGCCCGCTTGCAGTGCGTCGAACGCGACCGAGGCGGCATCGGCGTTCTGGCCTTGAGCGACCACGGCCACGCCATTGCGTTCGCCCCAGATCTGCAACTGGGCGACGGCGGCAGCGCGGAAGGTGTCGCCTGCGGCCAGCATCAGGCTATGACCCTGATCCTTGAAGCGCTTGGCCAGCTTGCCGATGGTGGTGGTCTTGCCGACGCCGTTGACACCGACGGTGAGGATCACAAATGGTTTTGCATTGGTGTCGATGACCAGCGGCTTGGCGACCGGCTGCAACATCGCGATCAGGTCGGCGCGAAGTGCGGCCAACAGCGCGTTGGCATCGGCGAACTCGCGCGACTTCATGCGCTTGCGCAGGTCTTCAACCAGCGCCGTGGTCGCGGGCATGCCGACGTCGGCGGTGATCAGTGCAGTC
This sequence comes from Stenotrophomonas sp. STEN038, assembly GCF_056759895.1. Lineage (NCBI taxonomy): Bacteria > Pseudomonadati > Pseudomonadota > Gammaproteobacteria > Lysobacterales > Lysobacteraceae > Stenotrophomonas > Stenotrophomonas sp. STEN038. The sequence continues at coordinate 59,079 of NZ_JBRRDW010000023.1, read as the reverse complement.
TCGATCTCGTCGAGCAGGTCGTCGTCGAGCTTGGGGTTGCGCGAGAACAGACCGCCGAAGCTGCGCGCGAAGCTGCTGTTGCGCAGGCGATCACGCCAGCCGAGTTTGCCGGCCGGTGCTGCGGGTTCGGCGTTAGCAGGGATTAGCGCGGCGTCTGAATCGAGAGAGCTTGGAGCGATGACTTCGGCTACGGCCGGGGCGGGAGTCGCTACCGGTGTCGGTGCTGCTACCGAAGGGGCCGGAGCAACAGGATCCGCAGCTACTGGCCCGACTGCCTGCGGAGCGATCTCGACGATTGCGGGGGAGGGTGCTTCGACAGCAGTCGGTGCTACTACGACCTGAGCCGGTGCCGCGACAGCAGCTGCTTCGACTACGACAGCCTGTTCCACAACCGGCGCGGGTGCTGCTGCGACTTCGGTTACTGGTTCTACAGGAGTTGGAATAGCGACAGGTGCTTCGACTGGCACTTGCGCGGTTTCAGTCTGAATGGGTTCTGCCGGCAGCGGCGCTTGCGCCGATGGTGCCTGCGGGAAGGCGGCGGCCAGTTCCTCAACGCTCAGCGTGGACGGCTTTGCGGGCTGTTGGGCGTCGTCGGTCTTTTTGCGGCGAAAGAAGCTGAACATGGAGGAAAAAGGCCTGAAATCAGATGTCTATTCTACCACTGGCGGTCAGGTGGCCGGCGTTACAGGTAGCGCGAGGGCAGTTGATTGAAGCCCCTCTCCCGTTCACGGGAGAGGGGTTGGGGTGAGGGCAGCTTTTGGGGCATTGCCGGTAAGTCGTCTGCCGAGCATGGCTCGGCACTGCAGGGATTGCCGGGAAAGCCTGTGCCGAGCATGGCTCGGCACTGCAGGGATTGCCGGGAAAGCCTGTGCCGAGCATGGCTCGGCACTACAGGGATTGCCGGGAAAGCCTCTGCCGAGCATGGCTCGGCACTACAGGGATTGCCGGGAAAGCCTCTGCCGAGCATGGCTCGGCACTACAGGGATTGTCGGGAAAGCTCCTGCCGAGCATGGCTCGGCACTACACTCAGGCCGACAGTTCCAGTAGCAGCTTGTTCAAGCGGCGCACGTAACCGGCCGGATCCTTCAGGCTGTCACCGGCGGCCAGGGCGGCCTGGTCGAACAGCACGTGGGCCAGGTCGTTGAAGCGATCCATATCGGCTTCCGCATCGAGCTTTTCGATCAGCGGGTGGGCCGGATTGAACTCGAACACCGGCTTGCTGTCCGGCACCTTCTGGCCGCTGGCTTCCAGGATCTGGCGCATCTGCAGGCCCAGGTCCTGCTCGCCAATGGCCAGGATGGCCGGCGAGTCGGTCAGGCGGTGCGAAACGCGTACTTCGGCGACTTCCTCGCCCAAGGCAGTCTTCAGGCGCGCGGCCAGGCCTTCCTTGGTCTTGGCGACTTCTTCCTGTGCCTTCTTGTCTTCCTCGGTCTCAAGCTTGCCCAGGTCCAGGTCGCCGCGGGTGATATCGGCGAAGGATTTGCCGTCGAACTCGGTGAGGTAGCTCATCAGCCACTCATCGATGCGATCGGTCATCAGCAGCACTTCGATGCCCTTCTTGCGGAACACCTCGAGATGCGGGCTGTCCTTGACCTGCTGGAAGCTTTCGCCGGTCAGGTAATAGATCTTGTCCTGGCCTTCGATCATGCGGCCGACGTAATCGGCCAGGGCAACGCTCTGCTCGCCGCTGCCGTCATGGGTGGAGGCGAAGCGCAGCAGGCCGGCGACCTTCTCGCGGTTGCCATAGTCCTCGGCCGGGCCTTCCTTCAGCACCTGGCCGAAGTTCTTCCAGAAGCCTGCGTATTCTTCCGACTTGTCCTTGGCCAGCTTCTCCAGCATGTCCAGCGAACGCTTGGTCAGCGCCGACTTCATCGAGTCGATCACCGGGCCGGACTGCAGGATTTCGCGCGACACGTTCAGCGGCAGGTCGTTGGAATCCACCACGCCCTTGATGAAACGCAGGTACAGCGGCAGGAACTGCTCGGCCTGGTCCATGATGAAAACGCGCTGCACATAGAGCTTCAGGCCCTTGGGCGCGTCGCGGTGGTACAGGTCGTACGGTGCGCGGCCCGGGGTGTACAGCAGCGAGGTGTACTCCAGCTTGCCTTCGACCTTGTTGTGGGTCCAGGCCAGGGGGTCGGTCGGATCGTGCGCGATGTGCTTGTAGAACTCCTTGTATTCCTCGTCCTTGACCTCGGACTTGGCACGGGTCCACAGCGCATTGGCGCGGTTGACGGTTTCCCATTCCGGGGTGGCCGGCTTGTCGGCTTCCTCGCCGTGGTGTTCTTTCTGTAGCTCGATCGGCAGGCCGATATGGTCGGAGTACTTCTTGATCAGGCTGCGCAGCTGCCAGCCGTCGGTATAGCTGTCTTCGCCTTCCTTCAGGTGCAGCACGATGCGGGTGCCGCGCTCGGGCTTGTCGATGGTCTCGACCTCGAACTCGCCTTCGCCCTTGGACGACCAATGCACGCCTTCGCTGGGGGGCAGGCCGGCGCGACGGCTGTAGACGTCGACCTGGTCGGCAACGATGAAGGCCGAATAGAAGCCCACGCCGAACTGGCCGATCAGGTTGGAATCTTTCTTCTGGTCGCCGGACAGGTTCTTCAGGAACTCGGCGGTGCCGGACTTGGCGATGGTGCCGAGGTGGGCGATGGCTTCGTCGCGGCTCAGGCCGATGCCGTTGTCGTCGATGGTCAGGGTGCGCGCGGCCGGGTCGGCCTCGATGCGGATACGCAGTGGCGCGCCGCCTTCGAGCAGCTCGGGCTGGGTCAACGCTTCGAAGCGCAGCTTGTCGGCGGCGTCGGCGGCATTGGACACCAGCTCGCGCAGGAAGATTTCCTTGTTCGAGTACAGCGAATGGATCATCAGGTGCAGCAGCTGCTTCACCTCGGTCTGGAAACCGCGGGTTTCCTTGTGATTCTGCTCGGTCATCGGTCGGGGTGCTCCGTTGCTGATTAGGTCGCGCAGCTGCGCGGTGACTGCAGCATGGGTAAGGGTGAATGGGTCGATTTCAAGGTTGGCGCAGCCAGGGCCGCAGCCGGAGCGGGTGCTGGTCTATCATCTGCAGCACTCAGAGCTGTTGGATCCAGGTTGCCGATGTATTTGATTTGCCGCGTTTTGTCCTTGGTTTTGCCGGTGCGGGGCGGATGAGCCCGGTCCGAGGCAAGGCGCCAGCCGCCAGCGGCCAGGTGCGCATCGTCGGTGGGCGCTGGCGTAACACCCGGTTGCAGGTTCCTGAATTGCCGGGCCTGCGCCCGACCAGCGATCGGGTGCGCGAAACCCTGTTCAACTGGTTGATGCCGAAGCTGCCCGGCGCCCGTGTCCTGGACCTGTTCGCCGGTAGCGGCGCGCTTGGCCTGGAGGCGGTATCGCGTGGCGCGGCCTCGGCACAGCTGGTGGAGCGTGATCCGCAGCTGGTGACGGCCCTGCGAGGTGTGGTCGGGAAGCTGGGGGCGGGGACACAGGTTGAGGTAATTGCCGGTGATGCCCTGCAATGGCTGGGCAGCGCTGCCCCGGCACGGGCCGATGTGGTGTTCCTGGATCCGCCGTTCGCCGCAGGTTTGTGGGAACAGGTGATCGAACGTCTGCCCCGGCATTTGACCGCAGACGCCTGGCTCTACGTGGAAGCGCCGGTAGGCGCGGCGCTGCAGTTGCCGCCGGAATGGCAGCTGCGCCGCGAGGGCAGTACTCGTGAGGTGGCCTATGCCCTCTATCGCCGGGCCGCTGCTACACTTCGCGGCGACATGAACGCGACCGAACCCGCATGACCTCAGCCAATCGCCGCATCGCCGTATACCCGGGCACTTTCGACCCGATCACCAATGGTCATATCGACTTGGTGAACCGTGCCGCGCCGCTGTTCGAGAAGGTGATAGTTGGCGTGGCGCAGAGCCCGTCCAAGGGCCCGACGCTGCCGCTGGAGCTGCGCGTAGCCTTGGCAGTGGAAGCCCTGCAGCACCACGAGAATGTGGAAGTGGTCGGCTTCGACACCTTGCTGGCCCACTTCGTGCGCTCGGTGCACGGCGGGGTGCTGCTGCGCGGCCTGCGCGCGGTGTCCGATTTTGAATACGAATTCCAGATGGCGAGCATGAACCGGCATCTGATTCCGGAGGTGGAGACGCTGTTCCTCACCCCCTCCGAGCAGCACAGCTTCATTTCCTCCTCGCTGGTGCGTGAAATCGCCCGGTTGGGCGGGGATGTCTCCGGCTTCGTGCCGGCAACTGTGCTTGAAGCGTTGCGCAAGGCCCGCGAAGCGCGCGGGCAGTAAATCTTTTCAGTACCACCACTTTTCAACGGGAGAACGATCATGAAGAACACGATGCGCGTGCTGCTTGCCGCCTCGATGGTGCTGGCTGTAACCGCCTGCAAGAAAGAAGAAGCACCGGTAGTCGAAGCGCAGCAGGCGCTGGTCGCCCCGGCCAAGGATGACGACGCAGGTTGGAAGAAGTACCTGCAGGCGGTTGCCGTGCAGAACATGGGCAACATCACCGCCAGCCCGTTCCTGTACTACCTGCCGCCGGAATCGGATCCGGAATTTGCTGCCAAGTACGACCGTCAGGCTGAGAGCGCCACCGGCGCCGTCGGCCGTGGCATCCAGCCGGGCAACATGCTGGCTTTCGGTTCGTCGGCTTCGGCCAAGATGGCCGACCTGATCGAGACCAGCTTCAAGGACGTGCAGGCTGATTCGATGAAGGGTGTGCGCGTGGTGTTCATCGGCGACGCCGCTGACAACGCCCGCGTGCAGACCATCGTCAAGCCGACCGGCGCCGACTACGTCTTCGTCGAAGCCAAGTGACGCACTGGCGCGGGGCCGCGTAGCGACCCCGCCTTTGCCAGTGCGTCATCCCCGCGAAGGCGGGGACCGCTCTGGCTGTGCTGCGGCTCTGGTTTGAGCCAAAGTAAACCTGCCCAATCTGGAGGTTGCCAAGCGGCAGCATCCTCACGGGCGGAACGGTGTGGGGCGGCGGCATTGCCGTCACCCCAGCCCCGGCAAAACCAGTATCCGGTAAGCTTGCTGTCGGCGCTGCCCTTGGCAGGCCATGAACAGCAGGACCGATGAACCGGCAGGCGCCGGTTGCAAGCCCCGCTCTGACGGGAACACCGCAACAATGTCTTTGAAAATCAACGAGCTCTGCGTCAACTGTGACGTCTGTGAGCCGGCCTGTCCCAACCAGGCCATCGCAATGGGCGAGACGATCTATGTGATCGATCCGGCCCGTTGCACCGAATGTGTCGGTCATTTCGATGAACCGCAATGCGTGGTGGTGTGCCCGGTCGAATGCATCGACCCGGACCCCGAGATCGTCGAAACCGAGGATCAGCTGCTGGCCAAACTGGCCGGCCTGCAACGCGATCACCCTGAGTTTTACCAATCGGAGAATCCAACGGCATGAAACTCGTTGCCCGTTCCCTGCTGCTGTTCGCACTGGTGCTGTCACCGGCCGCGTGGGCAGCCGATACCGCACCGGCCCGCGCCGCACACCCCGATGGCGCCGCAATTGCCAGCGGCCATTCGCTGGCGACCCAGGCCGGTATGGAAATCCTCGGCAAGGGCGGCAATGCGTTCGATGCCGCGGTGGCCGTGTCCTCGACGCTGGCCGTGGTCGAGCCGATCAGCTCGGGCCTGGGCGGTGGCGGGTTCTTCCTGCTGCACGACGCCAAGACCGGCAAGGACCTGATGCTGGATGCGCGCGAGACCTCGCCCGAGTCCGCAACGCCGGAGCAGTTCCTGGACAAGAACGGCAACCTGGACCGTGACCGCTCGGTCAATGGCCCGTGGTCGGCCGGCATCCCTGGCCTGCCGGCGGCGCTGGTGAAGCTGGCGCGCGAGCATGGCAAGTTGCCGCTGAGCGAGTCGCTGGCACCGGCAATCCGCGTCGCCACCGATGGTTTCCCGGTATATGCACGCATGGCCCGCGGCTATGCCAGCCGGCGTGAAGTGATGGACCGTTACCCGGGCACCCGCGAGGTCTACCTGCGCAACGGCAAGCCGATCGCCGAGGGCGACATCTTCAAGCAGCCGGAGCTGGCGCATACGCTGCAGTTGCTGGCGGCCAACGGCTTTGATGGCTTCTATCGCGGTGAGACCGGGCGCAAGCTGCTGGCCGGCGTGAAGCAGGCCGGCGGGCGATGGACTGCAGAGGAACTGGCCGGCTACACGGTCAAGACCCGTGAGCCGATCGTGTTCAACTACCGTGGTTGGAAGATCACCACGGCCTCGCCGCCGTCCTCCGGCGGTATCGCGCTGGCCTCGATGCTGCAGATCCTCGAACCCTGGGATCTGAACAAGATGGATCAGGCGCACAGCACCCACCTGGTGGTGGAAGCGATGCGTCGCGCCTATCGCGACCGTACCTTCTTCCTCGGCGATCCCGACTTTGTCGACATCCCGCAGAAGGTGCTGACCAGCCGCGACTATGCGCAGGGCCTGCGTGCAACCATCCACCCGGAAAAGGCCACGCCCAGCGACCTGCTGTCGGGCAACCCGACGCCGCTGGAAGATGATGAGACCACCCATTTCTCGATCATCGACAGCGAAGGCAACCGCGTTGGCGGTACCCAGACGGTGAACCTGCTGTACGGCTCCGGTCTGATCCCGGCCGGCACCGGTGTGCTGCTGAACAACGAGATGGACGACTTCGCGCTGAAGCCGGGTACGCCCAATGCCTTCGGTGTGATGGGTTATGCGGCCAACGCGCCGGCCAAGGGCAAGCGCATGCTCAGCTCGATGACGCCGACCTTCATGGAAAACGACGACAAGGTCGTCGTGATCGGCACGCCGGGTGGCAGCCGCATCATCACCATGGTCCTGCTCGGCATCCTCGGCTATGACGCAGGCCTGGACGCGCAGCAGGTAGCCGCCTTGCCGCGCTATCACCACCAGTGGCTGCCGGATGAAATTTCGGCTGAGACCGGTGCGTTCTCGCCGGAAGTGGCCAAGCAGCTGCAGGCGATGGGCCACAAGGTCGAACTGCCGGGCGACTCGGCCGAAGGTGGCCGTGGCTCCAGCCACGTCTGGGGCAACCTGCAGACGGTGGAGTGGGACCGACGCAGCAATGTACTCAGTGGCGGCAGCGATCCACGTAACCCGGTAGGCAGTGCCGAGGTCCGCAAGTCGGGTAAGGCCGACTGAGGTAAACAGGAAACCCCGCTTAGGCGGGGTTTTTGTTTAGCCGCGGGAAGGGCGTCGGCTTTTGATCTTTGCCGTCATTCCCGCGAAGGCGGGAATCGCTCCTGCTCTGGTTTTTTGCAGCTGTCATTCCCGCGAAGGCGGGAATCGCTCCTGCTCCAGTTTTTGTACTTGCTTCTCCGCCTGGGGGAGCGGGGGAAGTGAATAAGCAAAGAGCGAAGAGCAAGAGCGATTCCCGCCTGCGCGAGAATGACGGCATGAGAGCAAGGGCAGGGCCAAACCCAAGCCCAAACCCAAACCCAAACCCAAGCCCAAACCCAAACCCAAACCCAAACCCAAACCCAAACCCAAACCCAAACCCAAACTACGGCTCCTCGGCGACTCATCACCCCAGACATCAAGCAACACTGCGTTCCCTATCCATGCCGTTCCCCGTCAATTATTCGGCACCAGATCCTTGCGAATATTTAACGCGCAGCGGGTAGAATTTTTCATATGAAACTATGGTCGATTCGCGGTAACTCGCAAAAACTCGATGGCGGCGCAATGTTCGGCAATGCGCCGAAGGCGTTGTGGGAGCGCTGGGCGCAGGCCGATGACGCCAATCGTATCGAGCTGGCATGCCGGGCACTGTTGGCCAGTCCGCTGGGTGGCAAGACGGTGTTGTTCGAAACCGGCATCGGTGCTTTCTTCGAGCCCAAGCTGCGCGAGCGCTATGGTGTGCAGGAGCCGCGTCATGTGTTGATCGACTCACTGCGTGAAGCAGGCTTCGAGCATGAAGACATCGACGTGGTCGTGCTCAGTCATCTGCATTTCGATCACGCAGGCGGTTTGCTGGCACCGTGGTCGGAAGGTCGTGAGCCGGAGCTGTTGTTCCCCAATGCGACCTTCGTGATTGGTGCTGAGCACTGGGAACGGGCCAAACATCCGCACCCGCGTGATAGGGCCAGCTTCATTCCCGAGTTGACTGGATTGCTGGAAGCCAGTGGGCGCCTGGAAATCGTCAGCGGTGCCTATTCGAAAGCATTGGGCGAGTCGGTGCGTTTCAGCTTCAGCGATGGCCATACACCAGGCTTGATGCTGGCCGAGATCGTCGGCCCCGAGCGGGTCAACGGCCAGCCGCGCGGCGGCGTGGTGTTCTGCGCTGATCTGATCCCCGGGCGCTCCTGGGTGCACGTGCCGATCACCATGGGCTACGACCGCAATGCCGAGTTGCTGATCGACGAAAAGCGCGCCTTCCTGGAAGACAAGCTGGCGCGCAATGTGCACCTGTTCTTCACCCACGATCCGCACTGCGCGATGGCGCAGGTGGTGCGTGATGAGAAGGGGCGCTTTGGCACCACCCATGAGGTGGGTGAGTTGAAGGCGCGTTCGCTAGCTGCCTGAACTGACCAACGGCAGGGAAAAAACTGACTTCCGGCACTGATTGCGGAAGCCTTCAAAACCGACATTGGTCCCATCATCCAGATCCGGGGCAATGTTTTGAAACTTCCTTCTCTTCTGCGACGCGCCGGGCTTGCTGTGCTCCTGTTGCTGGGGCCGGCTGCCAGTGTGTTGGCGGCGCCTGCCCAGGTACTGCCATTGCGTATCAGTGCCGAGCGCTCCACCACGTTGGCAATATGGGAGCCTGCTCAGGTACGTGGCGTCGTGTTGTTTTCCACCGGGCACGGGGCCTGGCCGGAGCGCTACGAGCGCCTGCTGCAGTCATGGGCCGATGCCGGATTCGTGGTATTGGCTCCGTTGCATGTGGACTCGATGAAGTATCCGCAGCGTGAGCGGTTCTCGCTGCAGCAGGGTTTGAGCGAGCGTTTCGCCGACATGCGCGCCGTCAGCGTCTACGCGGCGGAGCATTGGCCGGGAGTGCCTGTCGCTGCCGCCGGTCACAGCTTGGGCACACTGGTTTCGGCGACGCTTGGTGGCGCGCTGAGCAGCCTGGGGCCGCTGCGAGATCCATCGGTGGTGGCGGTAGTCGGCTTCTCGTCGCCGGGGCGGATTCCGGGCCTGATCAATGAGCAGTCATATGCCTCGTTGGCAGTGCCGTTGTTGCTGGTCACCGGCGACAAGGACCTGGTGCCGGGCTTTGTCAGTGATCCTGTCGATCATCTCTATCCCGTCGAGACTGCACCTGCCGGCAACAAGACCAGCGTGGTGCTTGCCGGTGGCGACCACAACCTGATCGGCGGGGAGCCGGAGCCGCTGTTCGAGCGGGCGCGCGAGCTAGGCACCGCTTTCCTGCGTGCCGAACTGCTCAAGGATGAGCAGGCGCGGACCCTGCTGGCAGCACCCGCTGCTGCAGATGAGCGCTGGTTACGGCGTTGATGGGGAGCACTCGGCCAAGCCGGCTGCACGGGGCATCCTGATCTGTGTGAGCTGCTTTCAGTGCACTGGTCGTGCAGCAGGGTCGCGCTTGCTGGCGTAGCCGATTCCGCCATGCCGTCTCGCATGGCGGGGATCACCGTCAATGAATTGCAAAGGTGATCGTATAGGCTGCCTGCGTACCGCGGCGGGCGGCTGCACGCACTTGGTAGACCTGCACGGTATAGATTCCCGATGCAGCTAATGTGCCGTTCCACGCCTGCCCGGTGTTGCCACTGCCGAGGGCGATGGCAACACCGGGAACATCACCGGGGGCATAAATGTTGAAGCCGACGTTGCTGTTGCCGGTCAGACTGACCTGCATGGTTTGGCTGGCTTTGGCATCCAGCGTGTAGTTGACGCTGTCATAGCCAAGCAGGCTATGGCTGGTGCTGAAACTGTGCGTGTTCTTGGCGAACTGCACCGGCGTCGTGGTGACCTTGTCGGCGGCAGCGGCAATCTGCGTGCCGAGTGCAAACCCTGTGGCCAGAACCAGAATGATGATGTGTTTCATCGTATTCACCGTCTGCGTGGGGAGGGGCGGCGGCAACCGTCTGGCTGCCGCGACGCTCAACCGATCCGGGTGCCGAAGATGCGATCACCGGCATCGCCCAGGCCCGGCATGATGTAGCCCTTCTCGTTCAGGCGTTCGTCGATGGCGGCGGTATAGACCTCCACGTCCGGATGCACGGCTTCCAACGCCTTCAGGCCCTCCGGTGCGGCGACCAGGAAGATGCCCTTGATGCGGCGTGCGCCGGCCCGCTTGAGCATGTCGATGGTGGCAATCAAGGTGCCACCGGTGGCCAGCATCGGGTCCAGGATCAGTGCGTCGCGTTCTTCCAGGCGACCGGTCAGTCGCTCGAAGTAGGGCACCGGCTGCAGGGTTTCCTCGTCACGCTGCAGGCCGACAACGCTGACGCGCGCGGCCGGAATAAGCGACAGCACGCCGCTCAGCATGCCAAGGCCGGCGCGAAGGATAGGTACCACGGTGATCTTGGCGCCGGCAATCCGTTGGACCTGCACCGGGCCGGCCCAGCCCGCTTGGGTGTGGCTTTCGGTTTCAAGATTGGCGGTGGCCTCGTAGGCCAGCAAGGTGCCAAGTTCGTTGACGACCTCGCGGAAATCCTTGGTGCTCATGGATGCATCGCGGAGTAGGCCGATCTTGTGCTGGACCAACGGGTGGCGGACTTCGACGATTTTCATGGCGGTGTGATGACAGGGAAGAGCGGATAGTTTGCCGCAGTCCTGCTGTACCCAGCCAGTAACGGACTGAAATATTGCAGCCGCGCGTCTGTAACAGTCATGCAATTGAACGGACATACCGTGCACACCCATCCTTTACACAGATTGGGGGCGGTAGTGCGCAAGAGCGTCTTGGTGGTGGCGGTGACGACCGCGGTGGCCTGCATGGCTGTCGCGCCTGCATATGCACAACAGGCCACGGCCGATGGCACGACCACGCTCGCCAGCGGTGCGGCAGCTGCCATCGACCTGGAGCGCATCGAGGTACGAGCACAGCGCGAGGCGCAGATCCGCGCCGTCGAGCTCAAGCGCGACGCCAATGGCGTGCAGGATGCGGTTGCCTCCGACGCGATGGGTGACTACCCGGACATGAATGTCGCCGAGTCGCTGCAGCGGCTGCCCGGCGTCAGCGTTACCCGCGATCAGGGCGAGGGTCGCTTCGTGGTGATCCGTGGCCTGGATGCGGCCTTGAACAGCGTCAGCATCGACGGTATCGCCATCGGCACACCGGAGGACTCCTCACGCGCAGCACCACTGGACGTGATTCCGTCCGAGTCCACCGAGCGCCTGCGGGTGATCAAGTCGGCCACGCCGGATATGCCGGGTGATGCCATTGGTGGCGCGGTGGTGGTGGAATCGGCTTCCGCTTTCGATCGTGATGGCCGCTCCCTGAAGGGCAAGCTGGAGGGCAGCCACCAGGAGCTGTCGGGTGAGACCAGCCCGAAGGCCGCCTTCAATTACAGCGAAGTGTTTGCGGAAACCTTCGGTGTTGCGCTGGGTGTGAACTACCAGAAGCGTACGTTTGAATCTGACAACACCGAAGTGGAGTACGGCAAGTTCGATGGTGGTGCTGAGGATGATCTGGTTGCGGTCGAGGTGCAGCGCCGCAAGTACACCATCGAGCGCGAACGCACTGGTGCAAACTTGAACTTTGATTGGCGTCCGGATGACGACAATCGCTACTACCTGCGCACCTTGTACAGCCAGTTCGACGATGCCGAAACGCGGCAGCGCACGATCTTTGGCTTTGGTGATGCGGGCTCGATCACCGCCCTGGGCGGCGGTCGCTATCAGGTGGACGATCTGCCGGCTGATGCCATCAGCAAGCGCATGCGCTACCGCACCAAGGAAGAGAACACCTTTGCGGTCAGCCTCGGAGGTGAAAACCGCCTGAGCGGCGCGGTGCTGGATTACAAGTTGGGCTATACCAAGACCCGCGAGCGGGTGAATGATGAAATGGAAGCGCGCTTTGACTATGACGGTGGCGATATGTCGGCCACGCTCAACCAGAACAGCGGCATCCCTGGCATCAGCCTGAGTGACAGTGGCTGGATGGACAACGGCAACTATGTGTTCGATCGCGTGGTGCTCTCGCCCAAGCAGATCGACGACAGCGAACGCAGCGCGCAGCTCAACATCCGCTTCGACGGCGACAAGGCCAGCTACAAGTTCGGCGTGCTGGGCCGTTGGCGCGAGCGTGATGTCAATGTGGATGAGGTGGAATTGAAAAACGGTCCGGCGGTCGATCTGTCCAGCTGGAACGGCAAGACACTGGATCATCGCGGTGGCAGCCTCGGCCAGGGCATGAGCTCGGCGGCGATGCGCGCCTGGTGGGCGGCCAACGGCAGCAAGTACAGCGCCAAGTCCGGCGACGTTGCCGGCAACAAGATGACCTCGCTGGAAGAGGACTACGTCGCCAGTGAAGACATCCTCTCGGCCTATGCGATGGGCACCTGGGACATCGGTGCGCTGCGCGTGATCGGTGGTGTCCGTGTCGAGAACACCCAGTTCAATGCAACGGGCAACGACGTGGATATCGCCAGCGACGGCAAGACCGTCGTCGTGACACCGCGTATCGCCAACAACAGCTATACGAGCGTGCTGCCGGGCCTGCATCTGCGCTATGACACCAACAATGATTGGGTGTTGCGCGGTTCGGTCAACAAGACGGTGGCGCGCCCGTCGTTCGGTGACGTCTCGCCGCGTTTGGCCGTGAACCGCGACGACAAGGAAGCGCGTATCGGCAATCCGAACCTGGACCCGTACGAATCCACCAATCTGGATTTTTCGTTCGAGCGCTACCTGGGCGACAGCGGCATCATCTCGCTGGGCCTGTTCCACAAGTCCATCGATGGCTACATCGTGCAGGTCGAGAGCAAGATCGATCCCGAGTACCCGGGTTTCGACGTGACCCGCTCGATCAATGGTGACAAGGCCAAGGTGTTCGGCGCCGAGTTCAACTGGCAGCAGCAGCTGAGCTTCCTGCCGGGCGCATGGGCTGGCCTGCTGGTCGGTGCCAGCGGCACCTGGCTGGATACCGACTTCGATCCGGGCATCGCCGACCGCGAGGGCGAGGACTTCAACCTGCCGCGTGCGTCCAAGAACATCTACAGCGCGCATATCGGCTATGAGTGGGGTGGTCTCAGTACTCGTCTGGCTGGCGTCTATCGCAGTGAGTACCTGGACACCATCGGCGACAGCCGTGCATTTGATATCTATGTCGCGCCGCATACCCAGCTCGACTTCAGCTTCGACTACAAACTGAGCAAGAACGTGAGTCTGTATCTGGAAGCCTCCAATCTGCTGGATGAGCCGCTGGAGTTGTATCAGGGCATATCTTCGCGCACCCTGCAGAACGAGGAATACGGCCGCACCTACGCGATCGGCGTGAAGGTGGCACTGTGAGGGCCGCGCTGCTCGCTACCGCCGTTGCCTTGGTGCTGAGTGCCTGCCAGCCGGTGCCGAAGTCCAGCACGCCGCCTACTGCGGCCGATCTTGCCGAGGGCGCGACCGCTGCCCCGTCCACCTTGGTAGCCGAGGCGTTCCTGACGCCAATGACGCCGGCTGACAACATCGATTCGCCGGCCAGCTGGCGCGGTGCCGATGGCCGGCTGTGGCTGATCGCCACCGCCAAGGCCACCGACAAGCTGGTGGTCTACGACGGCCAGACCGGCAGGCATCTGCGTGACGTCGGCAGCACTGGCACCGCGTTGGGTCAGTTCGACCGTCCCAATGGCATTGCCGTGCAGGACGACCTGGTGTTCATCGTTGAACGCGACAACCACCGGGTGCAGGTGCTGCAGCTGCCGGATTTCAAGCCGTTGGGCGTGTTTGCGGGCAATGATCTGCGCAAGCCCTATGGCCTGTGGGTGAACCCGGTGCAGGGCGGTTATGACCTGTACGTCACCGACTCCTACGACGATGGCGAGGATGCGGCGGGTAACGACATCCTGCCGGCGCTGGAGCGTTTGAACGAACGCGTGCGTCGCTATCACGTGACCGTTGATGGCGGTGCGGTGCAGGCCAGGCTGGTGCGCAGCATCGGCGACAGCTCGCCGAAGGGCGCGCTACGTGTGGTCGAGTCGATCTGGGGCGATCCGGCCAACGACCGTCTGTTGATCGCCGAAGAAGACGAAACCTATGCCAGTGAGTTCAAGGTCTACAACCTTGCCGGTGACTTCAGTGGCGAGACCTTTGGTCGCGGCCAGTTCAAGGCGCAGGCCGAAGGCGTGATGCTGCGTACCTGTGGCGATGGCGGCTGGTGGATCACCACCGAGCAGGGCAAGGAGCGCAGTACCTTCCACCTGTTCGATCGCAAGACGCTGGCACCGGTGGGCTCGTTCCACGGTAATACCGTGGCCAATACCGACGGTATCTGGAACAGCCAGCAGGTCTCGGCACGCTTCCCGCAGGGTGCGCTGTACGCGGTGCACGACGATCAAGGTGTGGTGGCCTTCGATTGGCGTGACATCGCCAAGGCGCTGTCGTTGCCGCAGGACTGTGGCAAGTGAGGGGGCATGGCTCTTTGAGGCGGCGACTGCCGTTGGTCGTTCTGATTGGTGCAGCGTTGTTGGGCGCAGCTGGAGCGGTGGGGGCCGCTCCAGCTGCCGAGCCCAATACGCAGGTGCCGGCGGGGAGCCGGCACTACGCGGCCAGTGGCTTCCCGGACCGCATCGTCGCGTCGCCAGCGCAGGATGCCAGCAGCGGTTTCGCGGTAGCGTGGCGTACCGCGCCGCTGGCCCAGCCGGCGCTGCTGGAAATCACAGTGGCTGGCGACTCACCAGACATGGGCCAGGTGCGACAGCTCACTGCGAGCAGCCAGCTGCTGCAGACCGAGAACGGCAACAGCCAGCACCATCGTGCGCTGATTGAGGGTCTGCAGGCGGACACGCTGTATGCCTATCGGGTGCGGGGGCAGGGCACCTGGAGTGCATGGCAGCACTTCCGTACGGCCGCTGCCGCCGGTCAGCCGCTGACCGTTCTGTACTTCGGCGATACCCAGAACAAGAACCTCAGCCATGTCAGTCGGGTGATCCGGCAGGGCTGGCAGACTGCGCCGGATGCGCGGTTGACGCTGTTTGCTGGCGATCTGGTCAGTGGTGGTGATGGCGAGGATGACAACGAATGGGGCGAGTGGTTTGCCGCCGGTGGCTGGTTGCTGCCGGGCACGGCAGTCGCACCGGCCGCTGGTAACCACGAGTACTTCGAAGAGTTCGAGGACACGCCGCAGGAACGGCGTGTGCTGGGCAAGCATTGGCCAGTTACCTTCGCGTTGCCGAACAATGGCGCGCCAGCTGCTGCCAGTACGACCTATTGGTTCGACTATCAGGGCCTGCGCGTGGTGGTGCTGGACGGCACGTCGGCGCTGGATCTGGGTACCGCCAAGGCGCAGGCGAACTGGTTGGAGGGCGTGCTGGAAAGCCGCCGCCAGCCCTGGAACATCGTGGTCGTACACCAGCCGCTGTATCCGTTGCGCGCGGAGCGGGACAGCTCAGTGCTTGCCAGCGAGATCCGCCCTGTACTGCAGCGGCACAAGGTCGATCTGGTGCTGCAGGGCCACGATCACACCTATGGTCGCCGAGCCGATGCTGGTGCAGCGTTGCCGCAATACGTCTCGTCCGTCGCCGGTCCCAAGCAGTACCGCCTGTCGCCGGAGGCTCGCGCGACGATGAAGCCGACTGCCGAGGATACCCAGTTGTTCCAGGTGCTGCGGCTGGACGACAAGGGTCTGCGTTACGAAGCGCGTACGGCAACCGGTCGTCTGTATGACGCCTTCCAGATCAACCGCAACGTCGATGGCGGCAAGCAGTTCAGTGAGGTCACCGAAGGGCGCATCCCGCAGCGTGATTGCCCGCGTGCAGTCTCGCCCAAAGGCCGCGACGACCGTTGCTGGGAGTGAGCGGATGAAGACGATGCAGGCAGTTCTATGCGGGATGGTGCTGGCGATCACTTCGCCGCTGGTGGCAGCGGCTGAACTGTTGCATCCCTTCGCGTTGCCGCAGCCAGGCAATGCACCTGAGGAAGTGCTGCTGGTGGTGGAAATCCCGGCTGGCGGCGCGATCAAGTACGAACTCGGCGAGCATGGCGAGCTGCGGGTGGATCGTTTTCTATCTATGCCGGTCGCCTATCCGGCCAACTACGGTTCGATGCCGCAGACCTTGGCCGGCGACGGTGATCCCCTGGATGCGTTGGTGCTGACCCGCTTGCCGATCCAGCCGGGTGCGGTTGTGCGCTTTCGCCCGTTGGGCGTGTTGCGGATGGTCGACAAAGGCGAGGCCGACGAGAAAATCGTTGGCGTGCCGGTGGATGCAGTCGATCCAACTTATGCGAAGGTGCGTGCATTGGAGGACCTGCCTGCGGTGGAGATCCAGCGCTTCGAAGCGTTCTTCCGGGTCTACAAACAGCTGCCCGGCGGCGCAGACATCCAGCTCAATGGCTGGGGCGATGCCGCCGAAGCCAAGCAGGTGATACGTCGGGCACTGGATGGCTACCAGCAGGCCAGGCCTGCGCGTTGAGTATCGAACCGGTTTCACGGCTTCGCTGTTGGCTTCCTCCTATAATGAATGCGGTTTCGTCCCGAGCGGTCATCGCGGGTGCCGGTAGCACTGGCGCCGTGATGACAGCACGTAGCAATGACGGCTCAGCCAGGAGTATTGGCTGGGCGATCACGGCGGGCTGCCGCTAGCGGCAGGTGCCCAATCAAGGAGGGTGGTCATGCGCATTATGGGTAAGGCGTGGAACAAGCTGGCCGTAGCGGCCTTGTTGTTGGCAGTAGCAGCGAGCGCGGGAGCCGCGCCGCCGTTGGAGGAGGAGATCGTCAACCCCAGCGAAGTGCTCTTTGAGAACGGCAAGGCCTACGCCGATACCGGCGGCGGGCAGATGGAGCAGCTGCACAGCCGCAAGCAGGGCGGCGAGACGATCTATTACCGGCTGGTGCGCTACGACAACGAAAACGGTTATGTCGAGAACGATGGCGCGCAGGTGTTGGCGCAGACCTTCCGTAGCGAATCCAGCATCGGCCAGACACCGTACCGCTACTATGGTTCCGGCCACTTTTCTCGTCCGGACTTCTACAACAGTCCTTATAACCGCGATGCCCGCCAGCGCTATTCCGGGCCGGGTTACTTTGGCAGCTGCAGCCGCTACGACGGCTGCAAGGAAGTGCAGATCGTGCCGTTGTGGCCGTATTACCGCGGCTACTGATACTTCAGATGCTTGATGCAACCAGAAGCGGCGGCCTGCATGGCCGCCGTTCCCGTTTGATGCATGGCTGTGCGCTCAGGCGCTGAGTGCTTCGACCACGCGTAGCTTGGGGTGTCCTTTCGAACGCTGCTGATACTCCTGCTCGATGTCGGCCAGACGCTTGGCGTTGGGGCACTGCAGCATCATGTAGTTGGCGTCGAAGTTGAGCTTGGCGACCAGGAAGTCGATGAACGCGCGTACCTTCGGGGACACCAGTCGGCCGCCGGCAAACACCGCATTGAAGTCGTAGTCCGGGCCGGTCCAGCCGGGCAGAATCTGCCGCACCATGCCGGATTCGACAAAGGGCTTGGCCATCACATCGCTGCTGAGCATCAGGCCTTCACCGGCCACGAGAGCGGCGTTCAGTGCGGACGGGTCGTTTGCCACAAGTAGCGGATTGACTGGAAACTCTCGCATCTCGCCGCCATTTTCGGCCAACGTCCAGGTAAAGCGCTGAGTCTGTCCATGATGGGTCTTGCGGATCGCCAAGGTGCGGTGGAACTGCAGCTCATCGGGGTGCTTGGGCTCACCGTGCACGGCGAGATAGGCGGGGCTGGCGAATACCTGGGTGCGCAGACTGCCGAGCTTGCGGGCGATCAGGTTGGAGTCGGGCAGCGCGCCGACGCGCAATGCCAGGTCCACTTCACCTGAGATCAGGTCCAGCGTCTCATTGCCCAGGTGCATGTCGACCCGGATCTCCGGGTATTCACTCTGGAACTGACCCAGCAGCGGTGCAATCCAGCAGGTGCCAATGGAGTACGGCACGGTGAAACGCAGCCAGCCGCGCGGACCGGACTGCAACTGGCTGACCGCGCTTTCGGCCTGATCCAGTTCACGGGCGATGCGTTGGCAGTGCTCGTAGTAGACCGTCCCGGCTTCGGTGAGGCCCAGGCGGCGCGTGGTCCGATGCAGCAGGCGCGCGCCCAGCCGGGTCTCCAACTCCTGCACCTTGCGGCTGACCGTGGTCTTGGGTTGGCCGAGCAATCGCGCAGCGGCAGTGAAACTGCCCTGTTCGACCACTTTGACGAAGATCAGGGTGTCGTTGAGATCGTTGGCCATGGGTAGGACTCTTGCGGCAACGGAATTGTGCCGGCGACGGGATGATTATTCCCTTCAATCCGTACTAATCAAGTCTGGATTACAGGCCTATCTTGTACGCCTGTACCTAATCCGGACATGCCGTCATGCGCATGCGCTCCCCAATGGCCCTGTCAGCGTCACGCCGCGAACCCAGTTACCGCAATGCTTTGCCTTCAAAGATTGCCTGCAATCGATTGAATCCATTGCAGTTTGAGGCCTTGCTTGGCGACTTGCAGGTAAATGCACCGAGAGCGCCCTGGCGCGAGCGCGCGGCTTTGTTGCGGCAAGTTCTGGGTGGCTTTGTCCCATTGGTGGTCCAAAAATTTCCGCGGACGGGACAGTGATCCTGCCGCAACCGGCGCGGTTCTGGCCGACCAAGGTCCAGCTGCGCAGATTGTCGCCTGACGGACTGCTGCCGCGGCGATGCCGAGCTCCGCTTTGTTTTCCCGTAATCCCCTGATCACCTCCCCCTTGGAGCACGAAATGAAAGGTATCTCCCCATCACCCACGCTGCGCCGCGTTGCCTTGGCAGGCATGTCAGCGCTGAGTCTGGCCGTCCTGGTCGCCTGCAGCGGCGGCCACGCGGAAAACGCCGCTCCGCCAGCACCCGAAGTCAGTGTTGCGCCGGTGCTGATCAAGCAGGTTGCGCAGTGGGACGAGTTCAGTGGCCGTATCGAGGCGGTGCAGAGCGTTGAGCTGCGTCCGCGCGTGTCGGGCTACATCGACAAGGTCAATTACGTCGAAGGCGAAGAGGTGAAGAAGGGTGATGTGCTGTTCACCATCGACGCACGCAGCTATCAGGCGGAGTTCAATCGCGCGCAGGCTGAATTGAATCGCGCTCGCACCCAGGCTGGCTTGGCGCGCAGCGAGTCCGAGCGTGCGCGTCGCTTGGCCGAGCAACAGGCCATCGCTGCGGAAACCGCAGAGCAACGCCGCGCCAGTGCTGATCAGGCCGGCGCGCAGGTGCAGGCCGCGCAGGCGGCACTTGATGCAGCACGGCTCAACCTGGAGTTCACCAAGGTGCGTGCGCCGATTGATGGACGCGCCGGACGCGCGATGGTCACCGCCGGCAATCTGGTCACCGCCGGTGATGCAGCCAGTGTGCTGACCACCCTGGTGTCGCTGGATACGGTGCACGTCTACTTCGACGCCGACGAGTCCACCTACCTGCGCTATGCGCAGATGGCCCGCAATGGTGAGCGTCCGAGTGAGCGCGATCAGGCCTTGCCGGTGAAGATTGGCTTGAGCGGTGAGCAGGGCTATCCGCATGAAGGCAAGGTCGATTTCCTCGATAACCAGATCACCCGCAGCACCGGCACCATCCGCGTGCGTGCGCTGCTGGACAACGCCGGTCGCCAGTTCACTCCGGGCCTGTTCGCTCGCGTGCAGCTGTTGGGCAGTGGCCAGTTCCAGGCGGTACTTGTAGACGACAAGGCGGTGCTGACCGACCAGGACCGCAAGTACGTGTTCGTGCTGGACAAGGACAACAAGGCGCAGCGTCGTGATGTGCAGCTTGGTCGCAATGCCGAGGGCCTGCGCATCGTCGAACAGGGTCTGGCTGCTGGCGACAAGGTGATCGTCGACGGCGTGCAGAAAGTGTTCATGCCAGGCATGCCGGTGCAGGCCAAGGCGGTTGCGATGCAGCGCGTTGCTGCACCGGCCACCCAGGCCGTAAGCAGCATCAACTAAGCCGCCAACTACCTTTGCCGGCGTGGCTGTCGGCCGTGTTTGTCTGCTCCCGATGGGGCGGGCAGGGCGGCTGCAGCCTGACGCCAGCTTTTCCAAGGATTTCCCATGGATTTTTCCAGATTTTTCATCGACAGGCCGATCTTCGCGGCGGTGTTGTCGATCGTGATCTTCGCCGCTGGCCTGGTCAGCATTCCGTTCCTGCCGATTGGTGAGTACCCGGAAGTGGTGCCGCCGTCGGTGGTGGTGCGTACCGTGTACCCGGGCGCCAATCCCAAGGTGATCGCCGAGACGGTGGCTACGCCATTGGAAGAGGCCATCAACGGCGTCGAGGGCATGATGTACCTCAAGTCGGTGGCCGGCTCCGATGGCGTGCTGCAGATGACCGTCACTTTCCGTCCGGGCACCGATCCTGATGAAGCAGCGGTGAGGGTGCAGAACCGCGTCGCGCAGGCGCAGGCACGTTTGCCTGAGGACGTGCGGCGGCAGGGTGTGACCACCCAGAAGCAGTCGCCGACCTTCCTGATGGTCGTGCACCTGACCTCGCCCAAGGGCAATTACGACACCTTGTACCTGCGCAACTACGCACGTCTGCATGTCAAGGACGGGCTGGCGCGTATTCCGGGTGTTGGTGACGCGCAGATCTTCGGCGGCGGCGATTACGCCATGCGCGCCTGGCTGGATCCGGACAAGGTCGCTTCGCGCGGTTTGACCGCCAGCGACGTGGTGCGTGCCATGCGTGAGCAGAACGTGCAGGTATCGGCGGGCCAGCTCGGTGCCGAGCCGATGCCGAACAGTCAGTTCTTGACCTTGATCAACGCGCAGGGCCGCCTGCGTAGCGAGCAGGAGTTCGGCGACATCGTGCTCAAGAGCGGTACCGACGGCGAAGTGGTGCGGCTGTCTGATGTGGCGCGTATCGAACTGGGTGCCGGCGACTACACCTTGCGCTCGCAGCTGGATGGCAAGAATGCGGTTGGCATCGGTATCTTCCAGGCGCCCGGTGCAAATGCATTGGAGATCCGCGACGCGGTGATCGGCCGCATGGACGAGCTGCAGAAGACTTTCCCGGCCGACGTGAAGTACGAGGCGGTGTACGACACCACCATCTTCGTGCGTGACTCGATCAAGGCCGTGGTGACCACGTTGTTGGAAGCCATCGCCCTGGTGGTGCTGGTAGTCATCCTGTTCCTGCAGACCTGGCGTGCCTCGATCATCCCGTTGATCGCGGTGCCGGTGTCGATCGTGGGTACCTTTGCAGCGCTGTACATGCTGGGCTTCTCGATCAATACATTGAGCCTGTTCGGTCTGGTTCTGGCGATCGGTATCGTGGTTGATGACGCGATCGTGGTGGTGGAGAACGTCGAACGTAATATCGAAGAAGGCCTGTCGCCAACGGCGGCTGCGCATCAGGCGATGAAGGAAGTGTCCGGCCCCATCGTCGCTATTGCGTTGGTGCTGTGTGCGGTGTTCGTGCCGATGGCCTTCCTGTCCGGCGTTACCGGCCAGTTCTACAAGCAGTTCGCTGTGACGATTGCCATCTCCACGGTGATCTCGGCGATCAACTCGCTGACCCTGTCGCCGGCCTTGGCTGCGCGCCTGCTCAAGCCGCATGGCGCTGCCAAGGATGCGCCGAGCCGTTTGATCGACAAGTTGTTCGGCTGGGTGTTCCGTCCGTTCAACCGCTTCTTCAAGACCAGCTCGGAGAAGTACGAGCGCGGCGTGTCGCGCATTCTCGGCCGTCGCGGCGCGGTGTTCGTTGTGTATGCCGTGCTGCTGGTGGGTACCGGGGTGATCTTCAAACTGGTGCCGCCTGGCTTCATCCCGACCCAGGACAAGCTGTACCTGATCGCTGGTGTGAAGCTGCCGGAAGGCTCGTCCATTGCACGCACCGATGAAATGCTGCGCAAGGTTGCCAAGATTGCCCAGGAAACCGATGGTGTCGCCCACACCATCTCGTTCCCGGGTTTGAATGCACTGCAGTTCACCAACACGCCCAATACCGGCGTGGCCTTCATCCCGCTCAAGCCGTTCAACGAGCGCAAGGGGCGTACCGCCGCGCAGATCAATGCCGAGATCAACCAGAAGATCGCCGGACTGCAGGAAGGTTTCGCCTTCGCGATGATGCCGCCGCCGATCCTTGGTCTGGGCAACGGCAACGGCTACCAGATGTTCATCGAGGACCGTGGCAATCTCGGCTATGGCGCCTTGCAGAACGCGGTACAGAGCATGCAGGGCGCCGTCGCACAGACGCCGGGCATGGCCTATCCGATCACCAGCTACCAGGCCAACGTGCCGCAGCTGGATGCGGAGGTCGACCGCGTGAAAGCCAAGGCGCAGGGCGTACAGTTGACCGAGTTGTTCGACACGCTGCAGACCTACCTGGGTTCGGCGTATGTCAACGACTTCAACCAGTTCGGCCGTACCTGGCAGGTGATCGCGCAGGCCGATGGTCAGTTCCGTGACAGCGTGGAAGACATTGGCAAGCTGCGTACGCGCAATGATCGCGGCGAGATGGTGCCGATTGGCTCGATGGTGACCGTCAAGGAAACCTACGGTCCGGATCCGGTGCTGCGCTTCAATGGTTACCCGGCGGCTGATCTGGCCGGTGAAGCCGACCCGCGCATGCTGTCTTCGGCTCAGGCGATGAACAAGCTCACCGAGATCGCAGGACAGGTGTTGCCGGCCGGCATGGTCACCGAATGGACCGACCTGAGCTATCAGCAGGCGACCCAGGGCAAGGCTGCCTTCATCGTGTTCCCGGTGGCGATCCTGCTGGCCTTCCTGGTGCTGGCTGCGCTGTACGAGAGCTGGTCGCTGCCACTGGCGGTGATCCTGATCGTACCGATGACCTTGCTGTCGGCATTGTTCGGGGTATGGCTCACCGGCGGTGATAACAACGTCTTCGTGCAGGTAGGCTTGGTGGTGTTGATGGGCCTGGCGTGTAAGAACGCGATTCTGATCGTCGAGTTCGCCCGCGAGTTGGAAATGGGCGGCAAGGGTATCGTCGAGGCGGCATTGGAAGCCTGCCGTCTGCGTCTGCGCCCGATCGTGATGACCTCGATCGCCTTCATCGCCGGCACGGTGCCGCTGGTGCTGTCGCATGGCGCGGGTGCCGAGGTGCGCTCGGTCACGGGTATCACCGTATTCGCTGGCATGTTGGGTGTGACCCTGTTCGGCCTGTTCCTGACCCCGGTGTTCTATGTGGCGCTGCGCAAGTTCGTGTCACGTAACGGTGGTGGCAAGCTGGTCCAGCATGGTGAGCCGACCATCCACCATTGATGGCAGGTGTAACTCCGTTGCGGGACGCTGCAGATGTGTTGCCTCCCGCAGGTCCTTGCCACGTTCACCGGCAAGGACGGTTTGAAATGTTATCGGGCTTGTATCAATTCATTCCCCCAAGGAAAAGCAGATGAATACCCAGAACACCAAAGTTGCCCTGGTTACCGGCGCCACCCGCGGCATCGGTCTTGAGACCGTGCGCCAGTTGGCCGCCGCAGGCGTGCACACGCTGCTGGCCGGGCGCAACTACGACACTGCTGCCGCAAAGGCGCAGGAGCTGCAGGCAGAAGGCCTGCCGGTCGAAGCCATCCAGCTCGACGTCAACGATACCGACAGCATTGCGGTAGCGGTTGAGCGTGTGACCCAGCTGCACGGCAAGCTCGATATCCTGGTCAACAATGCAGGCGTGCTGGTCGACGACCTGCAGGCCGGCGCCAGCGGTCAGTCGCTGGAAACCTGGCGCAGTACCTTCAACACCAATCTGTTTGCGGTGGTTGAAGTGACTGTGGCGTTCCTGCCGCTGCTGCGCGCTGCGCCGGCTGGGCGCATCGTCAATGTGTCCAGTATCCTCGGCTCGTTGACCCTGCATGCGCAGCCGGGTTCTCCGATCTACGGTTTCATCGTTCCGGCCTACAACGCGTCCAAGAGCGCGCTGAACGCCTGGACGGTGCAGTTGGCGCATGAATTGCGCGAAGGCCCGATCAAGGTCAACGCGGTGCACCCGGGCTACGTCAAGACCGACATGAACGGTGGCGAAGGCGAGATCGATGTCGCCGAAGGCGCGCGTTCCAGCGTGGGCATGGCCTTGATTGCGGCCGATGGTCCGACGGGCAGCTTCAGCTACCTCGGCGAGGTGTTGCCGTGGTGATACGCGTGCTGGTAACCGCAATGGCCAGCGCCTTGCTGGCCGGTTGCGTGAGCGTTGGCCCGAACTACAAGGCAGCGCCGGTTGAGCCGGTGAGCCTGCAGGGTGCGGCAGATCCCGCGTTCTCCACTGCGCCGCCGGTGGCCAACTGGTGGGCGCAGTTTGATGACCCGGTCCTGGGGCAGCTGGTGCACGATGCGCTCGGCGATAATCTGGACCTGCAGATCGCCATGGCCCGCGTGCGCGCTGCACGGGCGGTGTTCACCGAGCAGCGCTTGGATCAGCTGCCGCATATCACTGCGGGTGGCAGCCAGGATCGGCGCATGCAGCCGGATGCGACGCTGGGTGGTGAGCGTGTTTCCAGCGAAACCTACCAACTCGGCTTCGATGCTGGATGGGAACTGGATCTGTTCGGCAGGCAGCGCCGTGCAGCCGAAGCTGCACGCGCCGACCTCGGTGCCGAACGCGACAATCTGGCCGATGCGCAGGTGATGGTGGCAGCCGAAGTGGCCCGCAACTATTTCGAACTGCGTGGCTCGCAGAAGCGGATCGCGGTTGCACGCGACACCTTGGTCAATCTGCGCGAGACCCAGCGTTTGACCGAAACCCGGTTGGAGCTCGGTGCTGGCAGTGAACTGGATGTGCAGAGCAGCCGTGCCCGTTTGAAGGCGATCGAGGCGGATATTCCGTTGCTGGAAGTGTCCGAGGTGCAGTCGCGCCATCGCCTTGCCGTATTGCTTGGGCAGCGTCCCGGTTCGCTGGACGCGTTGCTGCAGCCGCGCGAAGTACCGGCATTCGCCAAGGCCTTGCCGCTGGGCGACACCAGCGACCTGTTGCGGCAGCGTGCCGATGTGCGCATGGCCGAGCGTCGCCTGGCTGCAGCCACGGCGCGTGTTGGCGTGGCAACTGCCGATCTGTTCCCGCGCATCAGCCTGAGTGGTTTCGTCGGTTTCCTTGGCGGCGATGCTTCGGGTCTGGTGAACGGCAACAACAAGGCCTGGTCGTTGACCCCGTCAATCAGCTGGGCGGCATTCGACTTCGGCACCGTGCGGGCACGCCTGCGTGCGAGCAAGGCGCAGGCCGATGGCGCAGCCGCCGAGTATGAGAAGGCGGTGCTGCTGGCCTTGGAAGACACCGAGAACGCATTGACCCGCTATGCCAAACAGCAGGCGCGGCTGGGTATCGTGGCCGAGCAGGCGCAGGCGGCACGTAAGGCGGAGTCCTTGGCACAGCTGCGGTACCGGGAAGGTTCCGAGGACTTTCTGGCGTTGCTGGATGCGCAGCGCAACCAGTTGGCCGCGGATGATGCATTGGCCGCAGCGGAGGCTTCGGTGAACGTCAGTGTCGTTGCTGTTTACAAGGCACTGGGCGGCTGGGGCGGGCAACCCGGTCCTGCGTTGGCGGTCACCAGCGTGCGGTGAGAAGGCGTTCCCGGTCCTCAACCTCTCTCCCCTTGGGTGGCTGGGCTTCTAGCGCTACAAAACGAAACAGGCGGCCAATGGCCGCCTGTTTCGTTACGCATCACGGAAAATCAGGCAGCGTCAGCTTGCGCCCGGCGCGGGCCTTCAACCAGCGCGCGACCAACCATGTCCACCAGCACGTCGAGCTCCTCTTCATCCATGCCGAAGTGCGGGGTAAAACGCAGCGAATTCTCGCCGCCGTGGATCACGTTGACGCCGTGCATGCGCAGCCACTCTTCGGTGGAGCCGGCGCCATAGCACTTGAATTGCGGGGCCAGCTCGCAGGAGAACAGTAGGCCGGTGCCCTGCACCTTGGTAATCAGGCCGCCGAGCTTGGCCTTGAGCGCTTCCAGCTTCTGCACGGCCTGCTCGCCGCGCAGACGGATGTTCTGGCGAACTTCCGGCGACAGGCGGGCGAGGGTGGCAACGGCCACGTCCAGCGCGCGCGGGTTGGTGGTCATGGTGTTGCCGTACACACCCTTGCGGTAGAGCTTGGCGGCATGTTCGGTGACGGCCAGCACCGACAGCGGGAACTGCGCGCCGTTCAATGCCTTGGAATAGGTCTCCATGTCCGGCGGGTCGAGTGTCTCGTAGCCCGGGTAGTCAACGAAGGACAGGGTGCCGTGTGCGCGCAGTGCGGCCTGGATGGAATCGATCAGCAGCAGGCTCCCGTGCTCGCGGGTCAGCTCGCGGACCAGCTTGTAGAAGCTGGCCGGCACTGCGCGGCCGGGGTCGCCTTCGCCCATTACCGGCTCCAGGAACACCGCCTCGATGAACCAGTTGTTGGCCTTGGCATCGGCAAACACCTTGCGCATCGCTGCTTCGTCGTAAGGCGCAACGGTGATGACGCTGTTCTCGCCGCGGTAGCTGGCCAGATGCTGGTCATAGGCTTTGCGGCTGGAATCCGAATACAGGGCGGGACGATCAGTGCGGCCGTGGAAGCTGCCCTTGATCACTACGCGCTTGATGGTGGCACCGGCATGCGGTGCGCCCGGATCGGTCTGCAGCTTGGCGTTGATGTCGGCGATGCGTGCGGCCAGGCCGACCGCCTCGGAACCGGAGTTCAAACACATGAAGTGGGTGAACGGACAGCCGCCGCGGCTGTGGCCGATCTCTTTCTTCATGGCCTGCACAAAGCGGCGCTGGGCCAGGCTCGGGGTCATGATGTTGGCCATGACCTGCGGCTTGGCCGCAGCGGCCATCACATCGGCCGGGGTGTGGCCGAAACCGAGCATGCCGTAGCCGCCGGCGTCATACAGCACCGCGCCCTTGAGCGAGATTACCCACGGGCCGCAGGCGGCCAGGGCGATATAGGGAACGATGGCGTCGTCGGCATAGAAATTGACGAAGCCGGCCTGCATGGCGTCGATCTGGTCCTGTTCGTCCAGATCCAGCAGGTCGGCAGCTTCGTCCTTGATACGGGCGTATTCGCTGGCGGCAGCGGCGATGGCGCCGGCCAGGTCCGGGTGAGCGACGGCCAGGCGTTCAACGCTGGCGTCGTCCAGGCCTTGTGTCAGGCGCTGGCCAGCGTGCGCGCGAAGCGGGGCGAGGGGGCCGAGTACGGTCATGCTCATCTCCAGAAGTTTCTTGTATATACCCATTATCTGGAGATTCTGGACATATGGCAGCTATGATCTCGACGGATTTTCGGGTAATTTCGTCGAATCGACGAAGCTGGTTCGCAATGTGAATATTTCCCCTGCCGACGAACGCCTGTTATCCGTGCTCCGTGAGGATGCGCGCGCGTCAACCGCGCAGATTGCCCGCCGGCTTGGCCTCTCGCGAACCACGGTGCAGAGCCGGATCAACCGACTCGAGCAGTTGGGGGTAATTGCCGGCTATACGGTGCGCACCCACGAGGACTACGAGCAGGGTCAGGTGCGGGCGCACGTGCTGATCACCGTGCTGCCGAAGAAGATGCCGGCGGTGGTCAAGGCGCTGCGCGATATCACCGAGGTGCGTTCGTTGCACTCGGTCAGTGGAAACCATGACTTGATCGCGATGGTGGTGGTCGGCGGGGTCAGTGAGATGGACGTCGTGACCGATGCCATCGGTGCGGTCGATGGGGTGGAGCGGACCAATAGCGCGATTATTCTTTCAACCAAGTTTGAGCGGTGAGGTAGCGGGGAGCGGAGCCAACGGCAAAGCCAAAAACCAGCTCTTCCGCCCCTGAGAGCTACAATAGTCGGCTCCCCGTACGAAGTTCCGGCCTTGAAGAAGTCCGATTTCACCTATGACCTGCCTGAGGAATTGATCGCCCAGGCTCCCTTGGCCGAGCGTTCGGCCAGCCGTCTGCTGCTGGTCCCGCCGGCACCGGCGCCGTTCGACGACCGTCAGGTGCGTGATCTGGCTGGATTGCTGCAGCCCGGTGATCTGCTGGTGTTCAACGACACCCGCGTCATCCCGGCACGCCTGTTCGGGCAGAAGGCCAGCGGCGGTCGCGTCGAAATCCTGATCGAGCGTTTGCTCGGCGGCCAGCAGGCGCGCGCCCAGATCGGCGCCAGCAAGTCGCCCAAACCCGGCAGCCGCATTCAGCTTGATGCCGGCGGCGAAGCAGAGGTGCTTGGTCGCGACGGCGAGTTCTATGTGCTGCGCTTTGATATCCCCGAATCGTTGGAATCCTGGCTCGTGCACGAAGGCCGCCTGCCTCTGCCGCCTTATATCCACCGTGAGCCGGGCGTGGACGACCGTGAGCGCTACCAGACGGTGTTCG
Organism: Stenotrophomonas sp. STEN038; assembly: GCF_056759895.1. Taxonomy (NCBI): domain Bacteria; kingdom Pseudomonadati; phylum Pseudomonadota; class Gammaproteobacteria; order Lysobacterales; family Lysobacteraceae; genus Stenotrophomonas; species Stenotrophomonas sp. STEN038. The sequence continues at coordinate 30,748 of NZ_JBRRDW010000023.1, read as the reverse complement.
CCAAGCAGGTTGGCGCCGTGGCTGCACCGACCGCCGGTCTGCATTTCGATGAAGCACTGCTGGCGCAGCTGCGCGAGCGTGGGGTCCAGTTTGGCCATATAACCTTGCACGTTGGTGCCGGCACTTTCCAGCCGGTGCGGGTGGACGATCTTTCGCAGCACGTGATGCACCGCGAATGGCTCAATGTCGGCGCGGAGCTGGTCGAGCAGGTGCGCCGCACCCGTGCTGCCGGTGGCCGTGTGATCGGCGTTGGCACCACCGTGGTGCGGGCGCTGGAAAGCGCTATGCGCGAGGGTGAACTGCATCCGTATGCCGGCGAAACCCAGATCTTCATCACCCCGGGTTACCGCATCCGCAGCGTCGATGCGATGGTGACCAACTTCCATCTGCCGGAAAGCACCTTGCTGATGATGATCAGCGCGTTCGCAGGCAAGGAGCGTGTTTTCCAAGCGTATGCGCACGCCATCGAACAGAAGTACCGCTTCTTCAGCTACGGCGATGCGATGTTGTTGTTCCCGGCAGTTGAGGGTGCGGCTGTTTGACGCAGTGCACGGGCGGATCAAATGAGATAAGTTCTCATTTGATCCGTGTCCGGCCATCGTGGCCGGGACCGACGACCACTTCCGGAGTAATCCATGCGTCATCCGAAGCGTGCCGCCGGCCATCTGGCTGCCCTGTGTTCCCTCGTCCTGCTTGGTGCCTGCGCCAAGAGCGGTGACAACCCCGCCTCTGCTGCCGCGCCGCAGAAAGCTACCGCCGCTGGTGAGGTCAACCTCTACACCACGCGCGAGCCCGCCCTGGTGCAGCCGCTGTTGGATGCGTTCACCGCCGACACCGGTATCAAGGTCAACACCGTATTGCTGAAGGATGGTTTGACCGAGCGGCTCGCTGCCGAAGGCGAACGGTCGCCGGCCGACGTGCTGATGACCGTGGATACCGGGCGCCTGCTCGACGTGGTCGAAGCCGGCCACACCCAAGTGGTGAAGTCGCCGGTGCTGGAAGCAGCCATTCCCGCGCACCTGCGCTCGCCCGAAGGCCAGTGGTTTGCGCTGTCGCTGCGTGACCGCGTGGTCTACGCCGACAAGGACCTGGACCTTACCGGCTTCACCTACGAAAACCTTGCCGACCCGAAATGGAAGGGCCGGGTATGCATCCGTTCCGGTCAGCATCCCTATAACACCAGTCTGTTCGCGGCGATGATCGCGCACGACGGTGTGGAGAAGACCGAAGCCTGGTTGCGCGGCGTCAAGGGGAACCTGGCACGCAAGGCTGCCGGTGGTGATCGCGACGTCGCGCGCGACATCCTTGCAGGTATCTGCGATATCGGTGTGGCCAATGCGTATTACGTCGGCCGCATGAAGAATGCTGAAGAAGGCTCCGAGCAGCGCAGCTGGGGCGATGCCATCCAGGTGGTGCGGCCGGTGTTCGCCAGCGCCGCCGATACCGGCACCCACGTCAATATCTCCGGCGCCGCTGTCGCCCGTCATGCGCCCAACCACGACAATGCGGTGAAGCTGCTGGAATACCTGGTCCGCGACAGCTCGCAGAGCCTGTATGCGCGTGCCAACTACGAATATCCGGTGAAGCCGGGCGTGGCATTGGACCCGGTGGTCGCCAGCTTCGGGCCGATGAAGGTGGACCCGCTGCCCTTGGCTGAGGTGGTTGCCAACCGCAAGCTGGCCAGTGAGCTGGTGGACAAGGTCGGCTTCGATAATTGAACCTTGCGGTTCCCGACGGGCTGGTGCCGCGCATGCGGTGCCGGCCTGTTGTTTTGTGATGGATAGTGATTGATGACGTGGCGATGGAACCCGTGGTTGCTTGGCGCGACATCGGTGGCGGTGCTGATGCTGGCACCGGTACTGGGCTTGGTGTGGGCGGCGAGCGATGGCAGTGCCGGGCTGTGGACGCATCTATGGGCCAATGTGTTGCCAACCGCGCTGCTCAACACCGGCTTGTTGTTGCTGGGCGTTGGCGTATTGGTCGGTGTGCTTGGTACGGGCAGCGCGTGGCTGGTGACGGCGTTCGCGTTCCCGGGGCGCAAGCTGCTGGGCTGGGCATTGCTGCTGCCTTTGGCCGTGCCCACCTATATCGCCGCCTTCGCCTATCTGGATGTACTGCATCCGCTTGGTCCGGTGCAGGGTTTGATCCGCGACCTGCTGGGCTATGACAGTCCGCGCCAGTTCCGGCTGCCGGATATCCGCCATCTTGGCGGCTGCATCGTGCTGTTGGGCTTCGTGCTTTACCCCTACGTTTACCTGACTACCCGTGCCTTGTTCATGACCCAGGCCGCAGGCTTGCTGGAAGCGGCACGCAGCCTGGGCGCGACACCACTGCAGGTGTTCTGGCGGGTGGCGCTGCCGTTGGCGCGACCGGCGATTGCGGTAGGCGTAGCGCTGGCCTTGCTGGAAACCCTCAACGACATCGGTGCCTCCGAATTCCTTGGCGTGCAGACACTCACTGTGTCGATCTATACCACCTGGGTGAGTCGCGGCGACCTAGCAGGCGCCGCCCAGATCGCGCTGGCGATGCTCGGTGTGGTGGCCTTGTTGTTGACGCTGGAGCGCTATGGTCGGCGCCGCCAGCGCTATGCCAGCGTGCTGCGGCCGCGGCCGTTGCAACCGCAGCAGCTGCGTGGCGCTCGAGCCTTGCTCGCGTTGCTGCTGGGGCTGCTGCCGGTGCTGTTGGGCTTCGTGGTGCCGGCGGTCTATCTGCTCTGGGAAGCGGTGGAGCGGCTGCAGGTTGCTGGCATCTCGCCGCAGCTGCTGGTCGCGCTGTGGAACACGGTGCGGGTGGCCTTGCTGGCAACCGTTGTGGCGATGGCATTCGGCCTGCTGGTGGCCTGGGCGCTGCGGCTGGCGCAGGCGCGGCGACGTCATGGCTTGGCCGTGGCCAGTAGTCGCACTGCCACGCTGGGCTATGCAATCCCCGGCACGGTGCTGGCGATCGGTTTGTTGCTGCCGTTGGGTGGACTGGATGCCATGGCCAGCCGATTGCTGGTGCTGCTCGGTGGTCAGCCACAGATGTTGTTGATGGGGTCGGTGACCGTGCTGGTGCTGGCATATACGTTGCGCTTTCTCGCGGTATCGGTGGGTGGAATTGAATCGGGGCTGGCGCGCATTCCGCTGTCGCTGGATCAGGCCGCTGCAAATCTGGGCGAGGGTGCGGCGGGCATGCTGCGGCGGGTGCATCTGCCGCTGTTGCGCCCGGCCTTGGCTGCGGCCGCATTGCTGGTGTTCGTCGACACGATGAAAGAGCTGTCGGCCACCTTGGTGCTGCGGCCAATGAATTTCGAAACGCTTGCCACCTGGTTGTATGCCGAGGCCGCACGCGGGACCTATGAAGAAGGTGCGGTGGCAGCCTTGTTGATTGTCGTCAGCGGCCTGCTGCCGGTGATTCTGCTGGCGCGCGCCGGCGCGGCGTATGGAGTTGAAGATGCACGTTGATGCGCAACTGGTGTTGAAAGACCTGCACATTGGCTATCCCGTCGCGGGCGGTTTCAAGCCGGTGGTGGGGGGCTTGTCGCTGCAGCTCGGTCGCGGTGAGATCGGCTGCCTGCTGGGCGCTTCCGGCTGCGGCAAGACAACGGTGCTGCGCAGCATTGCCGGCTTTGAGCCGCTGCAGCAGGGCCGCATCGTGCTGGCTGGACGGCAGCTGGCTTCGGCGCAGCGGGCGCTTCCGGCCGAGCAGCGCCGGGTTGGGATGATGTTTCAGGATTACGCGCTGTTTCCACATCTGGATGTGGCGGCGAACATCGGCTTTGGTCTGCGCGGCTTGCAGCGTGCTCAGCGTCAAGCCCGGGTGCAGGCCTTGTTGCAATACGTGGGCTTGCCAGGTCTGGAGCAGCGCTACCCGCATGAACTATCAGGCGGGCAGCAGCAGCGCGTGGCCTTGGCGCGTGCCTTGGCACCGGCGCCGGACCTGTTGCTGCTGGACGAGCCGTTCTCGAATCTGGATGTGGATACCCGCCAGCGGCTTGCCGGCGAATTGCGCGATCTGCTCAAGGCGGCAGGCACCACGGTGCTGATGGTGACCCATGACCAGAGCGAGGCCTTCGCCATGGCCGACCGCATCGGCGTCATGCACGAGGGCCGCTTGCTGCAATGGAGCAGCGCCCAGACGCTGTATCAGGCGCCAATGGATCCGTTCGTGGCCGGCTTCATCGGCCGTGGTTCGTTGATCCAGGCGGCGCAGCTTGGGATTGGCGGGGGCGGGCGGGTGCTTGTGCGACCGCAGAGCTTGCTGCCGGACCCCGCCGCGCTGTTGCGCGCGCGGGTCGAGAGCGTGGTATTTCGCGGGCCGGGTAGCAGCGGCTGGGTGCGTCTGGCCGGTGGCGAGCGGGTGGAGCTGGATTTCGGCCCCGGTCAACTGCCCGAGATCGGCGCCGAGATCGGCCTCACCTGGCAGGATCCAGCGCCGGTCCGCTTCGCCGACTGACTGTTCCGGGGCGAAAGTTCGCCCTGCTGGCCCATATCCGCGACAATTGGCGTAACTGACGCCTCAATGCTTCCATGTCCAGATTGCAGTTCAAGCTCCAGAACACCGATGGCCGCGCCCGCCGTGGTCAGCTGTCCTTCCCGCGCGGCACCGTGCAGACCCCGGCCTTCATGCCGGTCGGCACCTATGGCTCGGTCAAGGGCGTGCTGCCAGAGCAGGTGCGCGCGCTCGGTGCCGAGATCATCCTCGGCAACACCTTCCATCTGTACCTGCGCCCCGGCCTCGATGTCATCGCCGACCACGGCGGCCTGCATGGCTTCTGCCAGTGGAATGGCCCGATCCTGACCGATTCGGGTGGTTTTCAGGTGTTTTCGCTGGCGCATCGGCGCAAGATCACCGAAGAAGGCGTCACCTTCGCTTCGCCGACCGACGGTGCGCGGGTCTTCCTGGGCCCGGAAGAGAGCATGAAGATCCAGGAGGTGCTGGATTCGGACATCGTCATGATCTTCGACGAATGCACCCCGTACCCGGCCACCGAGCCGGTGGCGCGCAAGTCGATGGAGCTCAGCCTGCGCTGGGCCCAGCGCAGCCGCAACGCGCATGACGCGATGGGCAACGATGCGGCGCTGTTCGGCATCGTCCAGGGCGGGGTGCACACCGACTTGCGCAGCCGCTCGGCCGAAGGCCTGCAGCAGATCGGCTTTGACGGCTATGCCATCGGCGGCCTGGCCGTGGGCGAGCCCGAGCACGAGCGCAACGCCATGCTCGACCACATGCATCCGATCCTGCCGGCCGACCGCCCGCGCTACCTGATGGGTGTAGGGCGGCCGGAGGACCTGGTCGAAGGCGTGGCCCGCGGCGTGGACATGTTCGACTGCGTCATGCCCACCCGGAACGCCCGTAACGGTCACTATTTCACTTCGTTCGGCACGGTCCGCATCCGTAACGCCCGCTACGAGCGCGATATGGACGTGATCGAGCCGGGTTGCGGCTGCCACGCCTGCACCGGTGGCTATACGCGCTCCTATCTGCGTCATCTCGATCGCTGCAACGAGATGCTGGCGCCGATGCTGGGTACCCTGCACAACCTGTTCTATTACGAAAAGCTGATGGCCGACATGCGTGCGGCCATCGAGGCGGGAACCTTCCTGGCCTTCCGCGAGTCCTTCTATGCAGCCCGGGGCCTGAGTGTCCCGGCGTTGTCGGGGGAGTAGCGGTCTTCACGCGGTCCGGGACGCGCTCCCGGACGCGTGGCATACTTCACGGCTGACCCCGTTTCGCGGTAACTGCTGCAGGCCATCCGGCCTGCATGGGTGCCGCCCAACATCAAGGATTACAAAATGACTCTCATGGCTATCCTGCTCCCCGTCGCCCAGGCCGCTCCGGCCGCACCGGGCATGGGCACCTTCCTGCTGCCCATCGCGCTGATCGCAGTGATGTACTTCCTGATGATCCGCCCGCAGATGAAGCGCCAGAAGGAACACAAGGCAATGCTGGAGAAGATCGCCAAGGGTGACGAAGTGCTGACCTCCGGCGGCATCGCTGGCGTGGTCACCGACATCGGCGACAACTTCATCACCGTGGAAGTGGCTGACAACGTCCGCATCCGCGTGCAGAAGGGCTCGGTCGGCAACGTCCTGCCCAAGGGCACGCTGAAGTCCGCTGCCTGAGACTGGTCCCTTTCCGTCACGTCGTGACGCCGCACCGGCGTCACGCAGGATCCTGCAATGCTTGAATTTCCGCGCTGGAAGTACTTCCTGATTCTGATCGTTCTGGCGGTCAGCGCGCTGTACGCGCTGCCCAATATCTACCAGAAGGATCCGTCCGTTCAGATCACCGCCAACCGTGGTGGGCAGATTGATGATGCGCTGCAAGAGCGCGTCAGCAAGTCGCTGAGCGAGGCCGGTGTTACCGCCAAGTCGGTGGAGAAGGAGGGCGAGAACAACCTGATCGTCCGTCTGACTTCGCTGGACGCCCAGTCGCGCGCCAATGAGGTGCTGCGCGAGACGGCCGGCGAAAACTACACCGTCGCCCTGAACCTGGCCTCGACCGTTCCGGATTGGCTGGCCAATCTGGGCGGCAAGCCAATGGTGCTGGGTCTGGATCTGGTCGGTGGCGTGCACTTCGCATTGCAGGTGGACCAGAAGGCTGCGGTGGACAAGCGCTTCGAAGCCTTCACCGAAGACGTGCGTACCACCCTGCGTGACAACCGCGTCTCCTACCGTTCGGTTGAGCGTCGTGGCGAAAGCGATATCGCCATCGCCCTGACCAACGCAGCCGATGCCGACAAGGCACGTGCGGCCCTGGCCAAGGCGCAGCCAACTTTCAGCTACTCGGTAAGTGGTGATCGGATCACCGCAACCGTGCCGCAGGCGGAAATGCTGCAGATCGCCTCCGGCGCCATCGAGCAGAACCTGACCACCCTGCGTAACCGCGTCAACGAACTGGGCGTGGCCGAGCCGATCATCCAGCGTCAGGGCGAAGACCGCATCGTGGTCGAGCTGCCGGGCGTGCAGGACACGGCCGAAGCCAAGCGCATGATCGGTGCCACCGCGACGCTGGAATACCGCGCCGTGGTCGATGGCAATGCCGAAGATGCCGCCAGCACTGGCCGCATCCCGCCGGAAGCCAAGCTCTACCGCGACCGCGCCGGTCGCCCGGTGCTGTTGAACAAGCGCACCATCGTCACCGGTGACCAGATGGTCAAAGCTGCAACCTCCACTGACCAGAACGGCTTGCCGTCGGTCAGCGTGACGCTGAACAGCGTCGGCGGCCAGCGCATGTTTGATTTCACCAGCGCCAATGTCGGCAAGCCGATGGCCGTGGTCTACACCGAGCGGATTCCGCAGGTGACCATGGTCAATGGTGTGGAGCAGCGCAGCTTCCGGGTCAAGGAAGAAGTGATCTCCGTCGCCAACATCAACGGTGTGTTCGGCAAGGAATTCCAGACCACCGGTCTGGAGAAGACCGAAGCCGACGGCTTGGCCAAGCTGCTGCGTGCCGGCTCGCTGGCTGCGCCGATGGACTTCGTCGAGGAATACGTGATCGGCCCGAGCCTGGGTAAAGAGAACGTGGACCGCGGCGTCAAGGCCGTGGTGTTCTCGTTCATTTTCACCCTGGTGTTCTTCGCCATCTACTACCGCATGTTCGGCGTGATCACCTCGGTGGCACTGCTGTTCAACCTGCTGATCGTGGTGGCGGTGATGTCGATGTTCGGCGCGACCATGACCTTGCCGGGCTTTGCCGGCCTGGCCTTGTCGGTCGGCTTGTCGGTCGACGCCAACGTGCTGATCAACGAACGTATCCGTGAAGAGTTGCGACTGGGCATGCCAGCCAAGAAGGCGATCGCGGAGGGCTACGAGCGCGCCTCGGGCACCATCCTCGACGCCAACCTGACGGGCTTGATCGTCGGTGTGGCGCTGTACGCGTTCGGTACCGGCCCGCTGAAGGGTTTCGCGCTGACCATGATCATCGGTATTTTCGCCTCCATGTTCACTGCGATCACCGTATCGCGTGCGCTGGCGACGCTGATCTACGCCAAGCGCAAGAAGCTGACCTCCGTGGCCATCTGACGCGAACCTCTTCGCAGAAGCCCGCACCTGACCGGTGCGGGTTTTCCAAGGAACTCCTTGCATGAAACTGTTTCCACTTCACATCGTTCCGAACGACACCAACATCGACTTCATGAGTCACCGCAAGCCGGTGCTCGCGATCATGGTGGTGTTGTTGCTGGCCTCGTTCGCCATCATCGGCTTCAAGGGCTTCAACTACGCCCTCGAGTTCACCGGTGGCACGGTGGTGCGTACTCACTTTGAAAAGAGCATCGACGCCGACACGGTGCGTGAGCGTCTGGAAAAGGCCGGCTTCGACAATGCCCAGGTGCAGAGCGTCGGTGGCGGCAATGACCTGATGATCCGCCTGCCGCCAGAAGGTGAGCACAACAATGCTGCCGATGCCGCGCAGCAGGTTGCCGAGAAGGTTCGCGTTGCGGTGACCGCGGCGGACAACGTCGCTACCGTGCAGCCGGGCGAGTTCGTCGGTCCGCAGGTCGGCAAGGACCTGGCGATGAACGGCATTTACGCCACGCTGTTCATGGTCATCGGCTTCCTGATCTACATCGCCGCCCGCTTCGAATGGAAATTCGCCATCGTCGCCAGCGTCACCGCGTTCTTCGACCTGATCCTGACCATCGCCTATATGTCGCTGGTTGGCCGCGAGTTCGACCTGACTGTGTTGGCCGGTATGTTGTCGGTGATGGGTTTTGCCATCAACGACATCATCGTGGTGTTCGACCGTGTGCGCGAAAACTTCCGCAGCCTACGCGTGGAGCCGCTGGAAGTGCTGAACCGCTCGATCAACCAGACGCTGTCGCGTACGGTCATCACCGCGGTGCTGTTCTTCCTGTCCGCACTGGCGCTGTACATGTTCGGTGGCGAGTCGATGGAAGGCCTGGCCGAAACCCACATGGTCGGCGCTGTGATCGTGGTCATCTCCTCGATCATCGTGGCCGTGCCGCTGCTGAGCATTGGTCCGTTCAAGGTCACCAAGCAGGATCTGCTGCCCAAGGCCAAGGACGAGGAAGAGCTGGCCCGTCGTCCCTGACGGAACCGCACTGCCTCGCTGAAAAGCCGCGCCCTGCGCGGCTTTTCTTTTGCCCGCAATCCGAGCGGGGGCAGGGCGGTCCATGCGGTGGCGTTGGTTGTTTTCGATGCGGCAGCGCACTACGATCCTTCCGGTTCAGCGCGCAAACTGCTTGTGCTGCTGTCTTCTGTTTAGCCAACCGAGGTTTTCATGGTCATCAAACCGCGTGTGCGCGGCTTCATCTGCGTCACCACCCATCCGACTGGTTGCGATGCGGCGGTCAAGGAACAGATCGATTACATCAAGGCCCAGCCCAAGCTGGCCAACGGCCCGAAGAAGGTGCTGGTGCTCGGTGCCTCCACCGGTTACGGTCTTGCCGCGCGCATCAAGGCTGCGTTCGGTAGCGATGCCGCCACCCTGGGCGTGTTCTTCGAACGCCCGGGCAGCGAGACCAAGCCGGGTACGGCGGGTTGGTACAACACCGCTGCGTTCGAGAAGTACGCACACCAGGCCGGCCTGTATGCGCGCAGCGTCAATGGCGATGCGTTCTCCGACGAAGTGAAGCAGAAGGTCATCGAGATCATCAAGGCCGATCTGGGCCAGGTCGATCAGGTGGTCTACAGCCTCGCCGCGCCGCGTCGCAAGCACCCCAAGACCGGCGAGATCATCAGCTCCACGCTGAAGCCGATTGGCGCGCCGATCACCTTGCGTGGCTTGGACACCGACAAGGAAGTGCTGACCGAAACCACGTTGCAGCCGGCAACCGCCGAGGAAATCGCCGGCACCGTGCAGGTCATGGGTGGCGAAGACTGGCAGATGTGGATCGACGCACTGCTGGAGGCGGGCGTGCTGGCCCCGGGTGCCACCACTACTGCATTCACCTACGTGGGCGAAGAGATCACCCAGGCCATTTACTGGAATGGTTCCATCGGTGCTGCCAAGAAGGATCTGGACGCCAAGGTGCTGGCCATCCGCGACAAGCTGCAGGGGCTGGGCGGCGATGCGCGTGTGTCGGTGCTGAAGGCGGTTGTGACCCAGGCCAGCTCGGCGATCCCGACCATGCCGCTGTATCTGTCGCTGCTGTTCAAGGTGATGAAAGAGCAGGGCACGCACGAAGGCTGCATCGAGCAGCTCGATACCCTGTACGACATTCTGTACAACGGCCCGCAGGGCGGCGCCAACGCGGCCGAGCATATCCGCCAGCAGCTGCAGGATGCGCAGGGCCGTGAGATCGCGCTGGTGGACGGTGAAGGCCGCCTGCGTGCGGACTACAAGGAAATGGCGCCGGAAGTGCAGAGCAAGGTGCTGGAGCTGTGGCCGCAGGTGACCAATGAGAACCTGTACGAGATCAGCGACCTGGCCGGTTACAAGGCCGACTTCCTGCGCCTGTTCGGGTTCGGCATCGACGGCGTGGATTACGAGGCCGATGTGAATCCGGATGTGGCTATTCCGGGGATTGTTGAGGTCTGATTTTTTGCGATTTTATGTGTGAGAAGGCCGCGCTTTGCGCGGCCTTCTTTTTTGCATCTCTAGCTAGGAGCTTCCCCTCACCCCAACCCCTCTCCCGCTGGCGGGAGAGGGGCTCGGATCGCCTCGGCTGCTAGTGCACTGCGAACCCAAGCATTGCTAGCCCCTCTCCCGCCAGCGGGAGAGGGGTTGGGGTGAGGGCAGCTTCTAGCGCGAAACGTCAGAACGCAGCCCAATCACCCATCAACCAAACTCAAAATCCATCTGAGCCGTCGGCGGCCCGACAAAATCGCCTTCCACGTAATCCACGCCGGCACTGAACAACAAGCTCATCGTCGACGCGTCCGCCACGAACTCGGCGATGGTCAAGATGCCAGCAGACTGCGCCTTGGTGGTGATTTCCTGGGTCTTCTCCAGCTGTTCCTTGGCCAGCGCCGGATCAGCGGTGAAGGCACTGTCCAGCTTGAGGAAGCCCGGCTGGAAATGCGCCAACAGCTGGAACGAATCCAGCCCAGAACCAAACTGCTCCAGGCCAACCTTGCAGCCCAGTGCAGTGACATCTGCCAGGAACTGTTGCGCGTTGCGCAGGTTGGTAAATACCTTCGCCTCGGGAATCTGCAGCCACAACTGCGCGCCTTCCACGCCTTCGGCTTGCAGGCCGTTGCGGATCACCGTCAGCAATTCGGGGTCGGAGAACGACTCCGGGGTGATGCGCACCATCAGGTGTGTGCGGTGACCGCCGCGGCGGCGTTCGCCCAGCGCGCGGATGGCGTTGGCCACCACCCAGCGGTTGATCGGCGCCAATAACTCATGTTCCTGCGCGATCGGCAGGAAGCTGGGAGGACCCACCATCTCGCCATTGTTTTCCATCTGCAGCGAGGTGTCGTACAGCTGGATCGGCTCGCCCATCAGGTTCAGCACGGGGCGGAAGCGCAGATGGAAGCCATCACCAGCCACGGCCTGGCGGATGCGCTGTACCCAGCTCTGGATACGCTCTTCCTCGACGCGGTCGGCCGCGCCCGGGTCGAATACCTTGACGGTATTGCCGCCCAGTTCGGTGGCAGCGCGTGCGCAGTCATTGGCGCGGTTCAGGACCTGACCAACGCTGGCGATCTTCTCGCCCACCTGCACGCCGCCGATGCTGACGGTGACAGTGGCCGAGCGCTGGCCGATGCTGAATACCGACGAGGCAAAAGCGCCGCGTACTCGTTCAGCCATCTGCGACGTATGTGTGTAGTCGCCCTCGGTAAGCAGGGCGAAGTTGTGTTCGCCAAAACGCGCCAGCTGCGCGTCTTCGCCAATGGCCTGGGCCAGCTTCTGGCCGAGGGCTGCAATCAATGCGTCTGCTGAATCCAGTCCGATATCGGGCAGCAGGCGTGCATAGTGATCCGGCTCGACCAGCAGGAAGCCGTACTGGCCATCGCTGCGCCCAACCTGGGCGACGGCTTTCTCCAGCTGCACCATGAAGGTCGGGCGGTTGAGCAGGCCCGTGACCTGGTCGCGCTGACGCAGGGCCTCCACTTCGCGTGCCAGCTCCGGGTCGAACTCTTCGCGGCGGCGGAATACGATCTGGAAGCAGCTCTCATCTTCATACGTGGCGGCAGTGAACTCCATCGTCGCCGGGAAGGTATCGCCGTCCTGGTTGCGCGCGTGCACTTCGTACTGCGGTGGCGGCGCTTCGCCCTTGCTCAGGGACTTGAGCAGCTGTTTGAAGTTCTCCACATGCTGCGGGGCTACCATGTCCAGCAGCGAGATGCCTTCCACATCCTCGAACGACTCGAATCCGAACATGTCCAGATAGGCTTCGTTGGCGCGGATGTGCATGCCTTCGTGAATGTAGGCGATGGGATCGCGCGAGGACGAGATCAGTGCGTCGCAGCGACGCTCGGTCTCGCGCATCTGTGCTTCGATCCGGCGCAGGCCGCGACGTGCCTGCAGGTCGGTCCATTCGGTCTGCACCACCGACAACAGGTGATCCGGCTGATGGCGCAGCGCGATGGCGCGGATGCCATTGGCGGCCGAATCCAGCAGCATCTGTGCATCGATGCTGTCAGTCAGCAGGATCATCGGAATGTCCTTGCCGCTGGCCGCGACCTGCTGGGTCAGCAGCAACTGCGGGATGGCGTAAGAGTTGGCCGCCAGCACCAGATCGATGGGCTGGCTCAGCGCCTGGCTCAGCTCGTCGGGGCTTTGCGGCCGCGACGGGCGTACTGCGATACCGCTGTTGCGCAAGGTGCTGACGATGGCCTCGGCGTTTTCGGCACTGTCGTCAACGATCAGCAAGCGCAAGGTGATGTCTTTGGCGTTCTGCATTCAGGACTCCCGGGGGACGGGGTTTAATACACGATGCACGGCGCTGGCGTCTATGCGCAGATCGCTTGCCTGTGACGTACTCCCGTGAGTGTAGTCTCAAGGTCGGCTTCAGGCCGTCGTCGCCACCGGCCGCAGCGCAATCAGCAGGTGCTGCACCCGGCCGTGTGACGGTTTTCATGCTTCGATGGATCCATTTGCTGAACCCGCTTACACGGCCATGCCGGCGGCGCGCCCGGAGGCCCAGGCCCATTGGAAGTTGTAGCCGCCCAGCCAGCCGGTCACGTCCAGTACCTCGCCGACAAAGTGCAGGCCCGGCACCAGCTGCGATTCCATCGTCGATGACGACACCTTGCGCGTATCCACGCCGCCCAGGGTGACCTCGGCGGTGCGGTAGCCCTCGGTGCCGCTGGCCACCAGCGGGAAGTCGGACAACAGGCTGGCGGCGGCTTTGAGTTCGGGCTCGTCCATCTGCCGCATCGGCTTGTCCTTCAGCCATTGCTCGCACAGGCGCAGGGCCAGTCGGCGTGGCATGACCTCCGACAGCACGGTGCGCAGCTCGGAGGCGCCGCGTTCGCGCTTCATCTGCCGCAGCCATTCAGCTGCATCGTGATCGGGCAGCAGGTCCAGCCGCAGGTCGTTGCCGGGCTGCCAGTATGAGGAGATCTGCAGGATCGTCGGGCCGCTGACGCCGCGATGGGTGATCAGCATGGAATTGCGGAAGCTCTGGCCGTTGCAGCGCGCCTCCACCGGCAGGGCAACGCCGCTGAGCTCGGCAAAGCGCTCCTGGTGGGTGCCGCTGAGGGTCAGGGGTACCAGACCGGCGCGGGTCGGCAGCAGTTCATGGCCGAAGTTGCGCGCCACCTCGTAACCGAAGCCGCTGGCGCCCATGCTGGGGATCGACAGTCCGCCGGTGGCGATCACCACCGAAGCGCTGTGGAAATACCCCTGCGCGGTGCGTACGTGGAAGCCATCGGCACCGCGCTCGATCTGCTGCACGCCGCAGTCGGTGCGGATCTGCACGCCTGCATCGGAACACTCGTCCAGCAGCATCTTTACGATCTGCTTGGACGAGATATCGCAGAACAGCTGGCCCAGCTCTTTCTCGTGATAGGCGATGGAGTGGCGCTCGACCATCTCGATGAAGTCGGCTGGCGTGTAGCGCGCCAGCGCCGATTTGCAGAAATGCGGGTTGTTCGAAATGAAGTTCGCTGCGGTGGTGCCGGTATTGGTGAAGTTGCAGCGGCCACCGCCGGACATCAGGATCTTCTTGCCAACCTTGTTGGCATGATCGATCACCTGCACGATACGGCCGCGCTGGCCGGCGGTGAGCGCACACATCAGCCCGGCCGCGCCTGCGCCGATCACCAGTACGTCGCAGCGGATTAGCTTGTCTGCCACTACTGCTTACTCCGCCGGACGCTTGCGCCAGACCGGGATCACGTCCAACTGGATCTGATCATTGAGGATCTGCACCTCGCCATCCTGGATCAGCACGCTGAAGCGCATTGCCCGCTGCACCAGTTCACCCCAGCGTTCGACAAACGCGGACGGCAGATCGACCACCGACAGGTTGTTGAAGCGGGTCAGGTGCTTGCTCTGCTTCTGCCACCAGATATCGGAGGCATTGCCGCCGTAGTTGACGATCTGCACGCGGCGGCTGCGGTTGCAGGCCTTGCGCACGCGTGATTCGTCCGGGTGGCCCAGGTCGATCCATTGCTCGATATCGCCGGTGTAGTCCAGCTGCCACAGGTCCGGTTCGTCCTCGCTGCTCAGGCCCTTGCCGAACTCCAGCCGGTCCTCGGCATTGAGGGCGAAAGCGAGCAGGCGCACCATCAGGCGCTCGTCGGTTTCGGAGGGATGCTGGGCCAGGGTCAGGTTATGGGTCGCGTAGTAGCCGCGGTCCATGTCGCTGATCTGCAGCTCGGCCTTGCGGATGGTGGCGGTGAGGGCCATGGGAATACCGGGTACAAAGACCGCCCATCATAATGCCTTGCCCCGCAACGGACCCGCCCCGACGTGCTTGATCATGATCTGCCCAGCCGCCTGCAGCTAGCGCCAGGCCCGTGGACCAGCCTGCTGGAGGGTTTGTGCGCGCGGTTTCCGGCGGTAAGCCAGGCGCAATGGCTGGGCCGGTTCGCGCGCGGGCGGGTGCTGGGCGGCGATGGCCAGCCGCTGTTGCCGACGCAGCCTTGGAGGGCAGGGCAGGAGATCCAGTACTTCCGCGAGGTTGCTGATGAGCCGGAAGTGCCGTTCGCCGAGCAGATCCTGCATCAGGACGAGCATCTGCTGGTGGCCGACAAGCCGCATTTCCTACCGGTTACCCCGGCCGGTCGCTTTGTGCGCCAGACCCTGCTTGCACGTCTGATCGCCAGCACCGGCAATCGCGAACTGGTGCCGCTGCACCGGATTGATCGCGGTACCGCCGGCCTGGTGTTGTTCTCCTGCAACCCGGATACGCGTGCTTCGTATCAACGGCTATTCGCCGAGCGACGCATCGACAAGGGCTATGAGGCCTTGGCTCCAGCCTTGCCAGCGCTGGAGTTTCCGCTGCGGCGCAGTAGCCGCATTGGCCGCGGCGAGCCGTTCTTCCGCATGGCTGAGCTGGCGGGCGAGACCAATGCGCTGAGCCGGGTGGATGTCATCGAGCGCCGTGATGATGTCTGGCGCTATGCGCTGGAGCCCGTGAGTGGGCGCAAGCACCAACTGCGCGTGCATATGGCGGCGCTGGGTGCACCGATTCTAGGTGACGACTTCTATCCGCAACTGATCGAGCGTGCGCCGGATGACTATCGGCAGCCACTGCAATTGTTGGCACGCCGCTTGGCCTTCATTGATCCCCTCAACGGCCAGCAGCGGGAATTCCGCAGTGCGCGTGCGCTGGTGTGAGCTTCAGCGCCGCTGCGCGAGCCAGCGGTCGAGCTGGGCGGCGAAGGCTTGGCGGTCGCGCGCATGCAAGGTCGCCGGGCCGCCGGTCTGAACGCCTGCACCACGCAGTTCTTCCATGAAGTTGCGCACCGACAATCGCTCGGCGATGGTATTGGCGGTATAGAGCTCCCCGCGCGGATTCAGGGCGACGGCGTTTTTCTCCAGAACACGCGCTGCCAGCGGAATGTCCTGGGTAACGACCAGGTCGCCGGGGTTGACCCGCTCGGCGATGGCATCGTCGGCAACATCCGGCCCGCCCGGCACCTGCATGGCACGGATGAAGCGCGAGGGTGGGGTGCGCAGCCATTGGTTGGCGACCAGCACGGTTTCGACCTTGGCCCGTTCGGCGGCGCGAAACAGGATTTCCTTGATCACCACGGGGCAGGCATCGGCATCGACCCAGATCCGGGTGGGTGAAGGAGTGGCGGAAACGGCGTCTTCAAGGCTCATGCCGCGCAGTCTATTGGATTTTCGGACTTTGCTGGTTTCGGGCTATCGTCAGAAAATTGACTATTTTCAGCAACTTAATAGACGAACTGAATCAAATTGGGTTTCTGAATACGGTAATTATCGCTTTTTGGAACAAAGCGGCGTATTGTCCATCCCACTGTGCTTGCAAGGGTCACCGTGAATCGTGGCCTGATGCAGTTGATCTTCTTGATCGGCTCATCGATCCGCTTTACCAACGCCTGCAACTCAGTCTCGGCCCCGATACCCGGTGGCCGCGATTATTTCAACTTATGTTTCAGGAGTTAGTACATGTCTGATCGTCAGACCGGCACTGTCAAGTGGTTCAACGACGCTAAGGGCTTCGGCTTCATCACCCCGGAAAGCGGCCCGGACCTGTTCGTGCATTTCCGCGCCATCCAGGGCAACGGCTTCAAGTCGCTGCAGGAAGGCCAGAAGGTGACTTTCGTCGCCGTGCAGGGCCAGAAGGGTATGCAGGCTGACCAGGTGCAGGCGGTCTAATCGACCCCTTGCTACCGTAAGGTTGCTTGGAACGCCGGAAGCGAAAGCTTCCGGCGTTTTTATTTGTGTTTTCGCATCGGGCATCGCCTCGCACTGACGCTGCGTTCTGCGGTGTTGGCTAGGATGTGGTCTCGTGTCGATTGAAGGAAGTTGGAGCTAGCGATGATCACGGTGCACCATCTGGAACAGTCGCGCTCGCAGCGCGTGCTGTGGATGTTGGAAGAACTCGGTCTGGCCTACGAAGTGGTCAGCTACAAGCGTGATCCCAAGACCTGGTTGGCACCAGCAGAACTGCGCAAGGTGCATCCGCTCGGCAAGTCGCCGGTACTACAGGACGGGGCGCTGATCCTGGCCGAATCAGGGGCCATCCTCGAATACCTGGCCGACCGTTACGACCCGGAGCGCAAGCTGTCGCCGCAGCCGGTGCCGGTAGAAGCGCCTGAGCGCCTGCACTATCACTACTGGATGCACTACGCCGAAGGCTCGGCGATGCCGCCGCTGGTGATGAGTCTGGTGTTTGCCAAGGTGCGCAAGGCGCCGCTGCCATTTTTCGCCAAGCCGATCGCCCACAGCATCGTCGACAAGGTGATGAAGACCTTCATCAGTCCGCAGCTGCGCCTGCACCTGGGCTGGATGGAGCAGGCTTTGGGCCAATCCACCTGGTTTGCCGGCGAGCATTTCAGTGCGGCTGACATCCAGATGAGTTTTCCTATCCAGGCGGCGGCAGTCCGCGCCGGTCCCATGACCGACTACCCGAAGCTGCAGGCCTTCCTGGCGCGTATCGTCGAGCGACCGGCCTATCAGCGGGCCGAGCAGCGCGGTGGTGCCTTGGATCTTATCGGCGGCGCGCGCTGAGTATGGCGGGGCGAGCTTGCAGCATGGCCCGTCAGCCCCCACGTTGAGACGATGAACGTCACGCCCCCGCAATTTGATAACCGCTTCCAGCGCGAGCTGCCCGGCGACCCCGAAACCGGCGCGCGCCGCCGCGAGGTAGTGGGAGCCGCATGGTCAGCAGTAATGCCGACGCCGGTTGCCGCGCCGCGCTTGTTGGCGCATTCGGCCGAGGTCGCAGCGCTGCTTGGCTTTGACGCAGCAACCGTTGCCAGCCCGGAATTTGCCGAGGTAGTCGGTGGCAACGCCTTGTTTGCGGGCATGCAGCCGTGGGCGGCCAACTACGGCGGCCATCAGTTCGGCCATTGGGCCGGGCAGCTCGGCGATGGTCGCGCCATCTCCCTGGGTGAGTTGCTGGCTGACGGCAAGCGCTGGGAGCTGCAGCTCAAAGGTGCTGGCCCAACCCCGTATTCGCGCGGTGCTGATGGCCGCGCGGTGCTGCGCTCGTCGCTGCGTGAGTTCCTGTGCTCCGAAGCCATGCACCATCTCGGCGTGCCTACCACCCGTGCACTGAGCCTGGTCGGCACCGGTGAGTCGGTGATGCGCGACATGTTCTACGACGGCCATCCGCAGGCCGAGCCCGGCGCGGTGGTGTGCCGGGTCGCACCTTCGTTCATCCGCTTTGGCACATTCGAGCTGCCGTCGGCGCGCGGTGATGTCGCGCTGCTGCGGCAACTGGTCGATTTCTGCATTGCCCGTGATTACCCCGAGCTGCAGGGCAATGGCGAGGCGCTGTATGCCGACTGGTTTGCGCAGGTCTGCACGCGTACCGCGGTGATGGTGGCGCAGTGGATGCGGGTCGGTTTCGTACACGGCGTGATGAATACCGACAACATGTCCATTCTTGGTTTGACCCTGGATTACGGCCCTTATGGCTGGGTCGAGGACTACGATCCGGACTGGACGCCGAACACCACCGATGCGCAGGGCCGCCGCTACCGCTTTGGTACGCAGATGCAGGTGGCGTATTGGAACCTGGTGCGGCTGGCGCAGGCGTTGTCGCCGCTGTTTGCCGAGGTGGCCCCTTTGCAGGCTGGATTGGATGGCTTCCGTGAACGCTATGAAGCCGAAGAGCGTGCGCATCTGGTCGCCAAGCTCGGCCTGGGTGAATTCCGCGACGGCGACGCCGAGTTGATGACGCAGTTCCAGCAGTTGCTGCAGGAAGGCGAGATGGACATGACGCTGGCGTTCCGCGCCTTGGCGGCCATTGATATCGACGCGCCGGGGATCTCCCCGCTGGAGCAGGCCTTCTACTCGCCAGCTGCCCGCGAGCAGGTGCTGCCGGCACTGATCGACTGGTTGCAGCGCTACGCCGCGAGGGTCCGGGACGCTGGGCAGTCGTCGCAACAGCGCCTTGATGCCATGCAGGCTGCAAATCCCAAGTATGTGCTGCGCAACTGGCTGGCCCAGCAGGCCATCGACCGTGCCGAACAAGGCGATCTGGCCGGAATCACGGACTTGCTTGACGTGATGCGGCATCCTTACGACGAACAACCCGGGCGCGAGGCATTTGCCGACAAGCGTCCGGAATGGGCGCGCGACCGCGCCGGCTGCTCGATGCTGTCGTGCAGCTCCTGAGCACTTTCTTCTTGAATGACTGATATGACCACCTCTGCCTACCCCGAATGGTCGCGCCCGATCCGCGACATCGCCGACTTCCCCAAGCCCGGCATCCTGTTCAAGGACATCATCCCGCTGCTGGGTGATGGCGCCTGCTTCCGTGCCGCCGTCCAGGCCATGGCCGAGCCGTGGCGCGATGCCGGCCTGCATGCGGTGCTTGGTGTGGAGGCGCGCGGCTTCATTCTTGGTACCGCATTGGCCCTGGAGCTGGGCGTGGGTTTCGTGCCGGTGCGCAAGCCGGGCAAGTTGCCGGGCGCGACGCTGAAGCAGGAATACGCGCTGGAGTACGGCACTGATCGCATCGAAGTCAGCGTCGGCGCAACCCCGCCGGGTGCGCGCGTGCTGCTGGTCGACGACGTGCTGGCTACCGGTGGCACCTTGCTTGCTGCCTTGCAGCTCGCCGCCCAGCTTGAGGCACACGTCCTTGGTGGCGCGGTGCTGGTCGAACTGGATGGCCTTGGTGGCCGTGAGCGCTGGCCTGCTGGCCTGCCGCTGACCGCTACACTGGTTTACTGAGCGCCTGATCCACCCCCAATTCGCGGAGTCCCGGATGCCGACGTTGAGTGAGCTGCTGTCTTCCTTCGATGGTGAACAAGGGCTGCTGCTCCCTGACAGTTGGCGCCAGGGCCGCACGGCTTACGGTGGTGTGCTCAGTGCGTTGGGCGTGGCTGCAGCAATGCAGAGCCACGCATCAGCGCTGCCACCGCTGCGCTCGATGCAGGTGACCTTCATAGGGCCGGCAGCTGGCCAGTTGCGCTTTGAGCCGGCGGTGCTGCGTGAGGGCAAGTCGGTGGTGAATATTGGTGTGGACGTGTACTCCGACGAGGCGTTGGCGGCACGCTTGTCATTGGTGTTCGGTCGCGCCCGTGAAAGCGCGGTTGCGCATGATTTCGCTGGCGAGCTGCCGGCCAACGGTCCCGCCGCGTACCGCGACTTCGATATGGCGGCGATGCCGTTCGCGCCGGCCTTCACCCAGAACTTCCAGATGCGTCCTGCCGGTGGCGCGATGCCGGTGTCGGCTGCGGAGATTCCGGAGTTGCTGACCTGGATTCGCCACCGGGATGCCAGTGGAGTGGATCCTGCCGTGGCTCTGATCGCGATGGGCGATGCGATGCCGCCGGCAGCGTTCACCAGCTTCAGCGCTCCTGCACCGATAAGCTCCATCACCTGGAACGTAGAGCTGCTTGAGCCAGCGCCGCAGGGCGAGTGGTTCCTGCTGCGTTCTTTCAGCCAGCATGCGCGCGACGGTTATTCATCGCAGGACATGCAGGTCTGGGATGAGCAGGGCCGGGTGGTGATGCGCGGCCGCCAGAGCGTGGCGGTGTTCGCCTGATGCGTGCCATGCGTGTGTTGGGTGGACTGGCGTTGCTGCTGGCGATGCTTGGCTGGACTGCGTGGTTCGTCATCTGCAATGTCTATGAGTTCTCGCTCGCCTTGGACCCGCTGGCGTTTGCCTGTGGCTGGTTGCTGAGCGCGTTGTTGGCTTGGCGCGTTTTTCGCAGCGGTTTTCGCCGTGTTGCCTGGCCGTTGTATGCGCTGGCGACCTGCATCGGCGTGTACCTGCTGCTGATCCATCGCGGCATGGGCGAGACCGCCGCGCTAGCGCTGTTTGTCGCAGCCAGCGTGGCGATTGTTGCCGCGGCGTTCCGGGTGACGCTGCGCGCTCGCGCGGCCTGAAGCCGGTTCAACGCGTCAGCCGGATGTCCCCTTCGGCGAGCGCCTGCTGCAGGAAGGCCAACACTGCCGGGCCGCTTTCCCGGTCGGCGCGGGCATAGCCTTCGGCAGTGCCGCCCACCGGGATGTAAGGGCCGGTGTCGCTGCGGAAGGTGGTGGGCTGCAGGAAGGGTGTGATCAGGTGGCCGGCGTCCGAGTAATACAACAAGGCGTCTGGTTGCGGCGCACTGCGACGCTTCAGGCGTTGCATCGCCAACGCCGCCATCTCTCCGGAAACACCGAGCTGGTCGTCACCGCCAGCGACCAGCAGTAGCGGGCCGTTGATGCGTTCGATGGGGAGCATTGCCCGCTCCAGCGCCGCAGCATGAGGACCGGGCTGGTTCCAGTTGTGTTGTTCCACATAGGGCAGGAACGGCAGATCGCGGCCACCGACGCTCAAGGCGGGCTCATCGACGGCGCGGAAGTCAGCCGGCGGCACATCACGGCGGATGCCGCGGAATGGCGCGGGACTGCCTACCCACGACACCGCAGCCTGCAGGCGCGGATCATGTGCGGCGGATGCCATCGCTACGATGCCACCCCAGGAACCGCCCATCACGCCGACCTTGCCGGCAAAGGGCTGGGTACGCAGCCAGTCGACCGTGTTGCTGACCGGGTCGATCGGTACGCGGATCAGATCCTTGGGCAGCCCCGGCATCCGGTAATAGGCAACGGCGACTGCAACAAAGCCGTTGGATGCCAACCAGGCTGCATACAGATTCGCGGTGTCGATGCCGCCTTCAGCGCCGCCGAGGGTGATCACGACAGGGTGTCGGCGGCCATCCTCCAGCGCACCAGCGGGGTGATAAAGGTTGCCGACCACGCCATGCAGCTGCAAAGGCGTGGCAACAACGTTGGCTGCATTGATCCGCCGCAGCAAGGTCTGTTGCCCGATCCGTTTGCCATCGACGAAAGCCTCCAATTGCATCGTTGCTGGCGCATGGCGCAGGCCGTCGGCTTCATTGCGCATGGGCAGTGGCGTGGGTCGACCCTTGCCCGATTCCGGCCGCATCGACCAGAACAGCCCCATTGCATCGACACCTGCGTAGCTGCCAGCCTCGGCGCCGGCAGTGGCGGTATCGGCAATGCCGTTGTGATCTGCGCGGTAGTTGGCGTGCGCCAGCCAGCGGCTACCACTGCTGTCCTGCATGGAAAGCTGCAGCTTCACGGCTTGGCTTGGCAGTAGCCCGGCAACGCTGATCTGCACCGGTTGATCGGCTGGACCGTCCACGGGATGTACGCGCAGTTCGGCGGCAAAGGCCAGGGAGCTGCAGCTGAGCAGCAGCGGAAGCAGGAGATGCTTGAGCATGGGTGTTGTGAACGAGGAGCGGCCCGCGATGTTGCCGCTGCTGGAAGTGCAACGGAACAAGTGGACGCCACCAATGGCGCAGGCCGTGCCGGGTGTGGCATGAGCCGTGCGTATCAGCCGGCCTTACCCATCTTCGCTTCGAACGCGTCGCGGTGCAGCCGGCTCAGCGGCAGTTGAGTGCCATCCAGGAGTTCCAGCGTCGCATCGCCATTGCGGCGTGGCAGCAGACAGCGCACCCGTGCGCAATTGACGATTACCGCGCGCTGCACCTGCACGAAGCCAGCCGGCGCCAACTGCTCGGCGAGCCGGCCAATGCTCTCGCGCAGCAGGTGCACCTGCTTGCCGACATGCAGGCAGGCGTAATGGCCGGCGCTGTCGATGTAGTCGATGTCGGTGGGGGACACGTAGTCGCTGCGGCCGCCGTTGCGGATGCATAGCGGTGCCAGCGGGTTGATGGTCTCGCGTGCCAGATGCCTGCGCAGCCGATCCAGCGCGATGGCGAGCCGGTTCGCATCCAGTGGCTTGGGTAGATAGTCGACCGCGCCTAGTTCGTAGGAGGTCAGCGCATGTTCCGCATGGGCCGTGGTGAAGATGATCGCCGGCGCAGGCGCAGGCGCGGGCAGGCTGCGCGCCAGTTGCAGGCCATCTTCGTCGGGAAGCTCGATATCCAGCAACAACAGCTCGACCTGCTCGGTAGCCAGCAGCGAACGGGCCAGGGCGATGCTGGGCGCCTCGCCGACTATCTGGATATCCGCATGCGCGCCCAGCAGGTGGCGCAGCTTTTCGCGGGCCAGTGCGACGTCGTCGATCAGCAGGGTGCGGATCATGCGGTGGGCTCGCTGCTGGCAAGCGGTAGCCGGATGCTGACCTGGAAGTGCGCACCGTCGCGTTGCGCGTGCAGCGTGGCATGCTCGCCGTAGATTGCCTGCAGGCGTTCGCGGCTGGCTTGCAGGCCAATCCCCATGCCGGCGGCCGCGTCGCCAAGCGGGTTGCGGATCTGCAGGTGAAGCAGATCATCGCGCGATTCGAACTGCAGGCTGATCGTGGCGTCGTCCGTGTCCGAGGTGCTGGCGAAGCGCACGGCGTTCTCGATCAATGGCTGCAACAGCAGGCTGGGCACGCGCGCATCCCATGCATCGGCGCTGGCCTGCAGTTGCACCTGCACCGGCTGTTGCTGCAGCAGTCGCTGCAGTTCGATGAAGGTCATCGCCTGCGCCACTTCCTCGCGCAGGGCGACGAAGGGTTCGCTCTGCAGCAGGTTGCGTAACAACTCACCCAGCTGCGCCAAGGCAGCGTCAGCGCGCTCGGCGTCGCGATAGCCAAGTGCGCCGATGGCGTTGAGTGCGTTGAACAGGAAATGGTGATTCAGGCGTGCTCGCAAGGCTTGCTCGCGCGCCTGCGCCAGCAGCTCGCCACGGCGGCGATAGCGTCGGATATAGGTCAACGCTTGGCCGATGCCGATGACAGCAACATAGGTTGGGAGCGCGAACAGGCTGGTGGCGATAACCGCATGCAGCCAGTTGTCGGGCAGCGTGCGTGGCAGCGCCAGTTGCGAGAGGCAGTACCCAAACAGCCAGCCAATCAGCGACAGCGCAGGAATGATGCAGATGCCGGCGGCCAGCAGCTTGCCCGCCGCTTTGAGGTCGCTGCCCATGCCCAGCGGCCAGCGCGCGCACAGCTGCCATAGCCACGGTGTCGCCAGCAGCCACAGGCTGTGGATGCCAAGCAGGAACAGCAGGGAACGCATCAGCTCGACAGGAGCCAGACTACCGGCTGCGGGTCCGGTCAGTTGTACCGCTGGCAAGGTGACCAAGGTCAGCAGCAGCCAACCCGCACATGCTGCACGCCACGGGAATGCCGTGGCGTGCGTATCACCCGCAATGCTGGAAGAGCTGGTGTCGGGCAGGGAAGACATATCCGTGTTCAAGCGCCGGGCTGGGCCGGCGCCTGCTTACATCTTGCGAACGCGGAAACGCTTGCCCTTGATCTTGCCGGCTTCCAATCGTGCCAAAGCCTTGCCAGCCTGCTCACGGGCAATGGCCACATAGGAGCGGGTGGGGAAGATGTCGATCTTGCCAATCGCCTTGGCCGACAGCCCGGCATCACCGGTCAGTGCGCCAAGGATATCGCCAGCACGCAGCTTGTCGGTCTTGCCGCCATCGATGCGCAGGGTGGTCATCGCCGCCTGCGGCAGCTCTGCCGGACGCGAGGTTGCCAGGGGGGTCTTCTGCCAGTTCAGCGGCTTGCCCTGCTGGGCTTCCAGTGCATCGGCGCGATTGCGCTCGCGGCCGGCAACCAAGCTCAATGCCAGGCCGTTGCGGCCGGCACGGCCGGTACGGCCTACGCGGTGCTGGTAGGTGTCGATGTCAGTCGGCAGCTCGTAGTTGACCACGGCAGCCAGGTCTTCCACGTCCAGGCCGCGTGCGGCCACGTCACTGGCGACCAGCACGTTGCAGCTGCGGTTGGAGAACTGCATCAGCACTTCGTCGCGGTCGCGCTGTTCCATGTCACCGTGCAGCGCCAACGCCGAGAAGCCGAACTGGCGCAGCGAGTTGGCCACTTCGTCGACGTCCTTGCGGGTGTTGCAGAACACCACCGCCGACTCCGGCGTGTACTTCAGCAGCAAGCCGCCCAATGCCTTCTGGCGGTTGGCCGGCTCGGTTTCGAAGAACAGCTGCTGGATGGCCGGGGCTTCGGCCTGGCCATCGACAGTGACTTCAGCCGGCTCGTTGAGCAGGGCGCGGGCCAGTTCGCGGATCGCTTCCGGGAAGGTGGCCGAGAACAGCAGGCTCTGGCGTTCCTTGTGGGTGCGGCCGGCGATTTCGCGGATCGGCTCTTCGAAGCCCATGTCGAGCATGCGGTCGGCTTCATCCAGCACGAAAGTGCGGACCTGACCCAGGTTCAACGCGCGCTTGCGCGCCAGTTCCTGCACGCGGCCGGGGGTGCCGACCACCACCTGCGGGTCATGCGCTTCCAGCGAGGCCAGCTGCGGGCCCAGCGGCATGCCGCCGGTGAGGATCAGCAGTTTCAGGTTGGGGATGCCGGTGGCCAGCTTGCGCAGCTGCTTGCCGACCTGGTCGGCCAGTTCGCGGGTAGGGCACAGCACCAGCGCCTGGGTGCGGCTGATCGACAGGTCAAGCCGGTTGAGCAGGCCCAGGCCGAAGGCGGCGGTCTTGCCGCTGCCGGTCGGTGCCTGCGCGATCACGTCGCGGCCTTCCAGGATTGGCGGCAGGGCCAACGCCTGTACCGGCGTCATCGAGGTATAGCCCAGCGCGTCGATGCCAGGAGCGAGTGCCGGCGACAGCGGCAGGGAAGAGAAGTCAGTCATGCCATATTTTCGCAGAAGCCGGCCGGCGGCGCTTGCCATCCTGAATGGGTAGCACCGCAGGCTTCATCCAGCGGCCAAGGGGAGGCTTCACCCCTTGCGATTATTGGTGGCAGGTTTGCTCTTGGGTGTGACGGTCTTGGTCCCGGATGGGCGCTGGTAAACGAAGGGATAGGGCACGGCGGGAGCCTCTGGCAAGCCCGCGCGCCATTGTTCGAGCACGTTTACCACCGTCCTGCCGTTCTTGAACTGCGGTTCGGAGGGGAGCTCGCCCTGCTCCTTCTCGCGGCGGCGGACGGTGCCTGCAGCCAGTGTGTAGGCGTGGGCGAAGTCATTGGTGGTGTTCAGGGCCTCGACCAGGAAGGCGCGGCCAAACCAGGTGGCGCTGTCGGTATTGCCGCAGCCAAAGGATGGGCGGTCCTTGCGCGCGGCGGTGATCACCATGCGCTGCGGAGACATCAGTGCCGGTACGAAAGCGCCCGAGAAACAGGCCGAGACCACGATCACCGCATTGCCGATCTGGGCTTGATCCAGCATCCGCGCGAGCTGTGCCGGTGCCAGATAGTCTTCCTGGTCGCGGCCGGTGTGCAGGTAGACGCTATTGTCATGCAGGCCGTGGCTGGTCAGGTAGAGGAACAGCACGTCTTCATTCGGATCCAGCTTGTGCCCGAGCCCGTTCAGCGCATGGCCGATGCTGTCGGCGGTAGCCAGAACCTGCGGTGGGCCGCCATGGCCCAGGGCGGGCCGGTTGACCAGACTGATCATGCGGCCTTCGGCACCCCAGCGCTTGGCCGACAGCTCGCGCAGATAGGCGACCTCATTGGTGAAGACATCTTCGTCGGTATCACCGGCCACGCCGAGCACGTAGATATCGGTCACGCCCGGGCGCTGGGCAGGCAAGCCCGCCAATGCGGCGTCCAGCATCGTGAGTTGGCTGCCTTCGAGTTTGGGTGTGGTGGCTTGCCGCTCGGGTGCTGCGGCGGCGCCAGCGAGTGCAGGCCATGCCGCACAGGCCGTCAGCAATACGCTTGCAATGGCTTTGACCAGCCGAGAAGGGGAATGCTGCGAGCTGCGTTGGGCTGCCATTGCCGTTATCCATGACGGTGGGTATGGCGGCAAGGTCGTGTCGACCGTGCTGCATCCAGTGGCTGCCAGCAGGCAGCCTTGATGGCTATGGTGCCGGAGTTGAAGCCTGGATGCGTAGTGGACTGCTGGAGGATGTCTGGAGCGCGCGCTGCAGCCGGGCAAATGCCGTCAGGGCTATTTCCCATCGGTCGGGTTGATGCTCAGTCCGGCTGCAATGACCAGCCATAGGCCAGTGCGGACTTCTTCCTGAGGTTCTCAAGCTGCTCGGCAGCATTGATGGCGCTGTTGGCGCGGTAGACCAGGTCTTCCAGCCTGCACAGGATGCTGGCCTGCTCATCATCGTCCGGCACCACTTCGACGATCCTGTCGACAAGCTGATGCATCTCCAGCAGCTTCTGCTTGCGCTCGTATTCGCCAAGCGAGGTGGCGTCCTGCACGACCTGCTGCGCCAGAACATCGAAGTGGTCACGCAACTTGTCGTAGTCCATACAGCACCTGGTGCGATGGCGGACAGCCAAGAGTCTGTAATGGTGCTGTCGGGGGTACCCTTACATCAATGAGGGATACACCTCACTGAGACTAGGATTTATCTGACAAGGCCGTATGTCGAAGAGGGCTGGACGGGTGCCAAAGGGCGCTTGAATCGCCAACCAGGCGTGCGCCGATATCGACGTGAGGGTCGTGTGGATGGGCCGATCTGGGCGGCTTGTCTGGTCGACCAAGATCGGTGCTGTCTTACGGTGTGATCGCGTAGATGTAGAAGTCGTTGTCTCGCGCCCACCCGAGACCCTCATAGAGTCTTTGCGCTGGAACGTTGTCCTTTGCGGTCTGCAGCTCAATGCGTCCAGCGCCAAGTTCCTTTGCAACAGAAACAGCAGCAACCATCAGTTTTCTGGCTGCGCCCAGGCGGCGAGCGTCTGGAGATACGAACAGGTCGTAGAGAACGTAGCTCTTCGTAGCTCCAACGGAATCGAACAGCGGATAGAGTTGGGTGAAACCGAGAAGATGGCCTTCGGAACCAGCGGCAACCAGGATCAGGGAAGATCCCTCCCGCAGGCGGGCACCAATGAACTCGCGGGCCAAGCCGGGATTGGAAACTTGACCATAGAACCGCCGGTATTGATCAAAGAGCGAGGCGACGGGCTCCATGTCAGCAGCAGTGGCTGGGCGAACGGAAATTCCCATTTTCTATTTCCTTGCGATTGGTTCTGATGGCTTCGACGGTGACTAAGCTGACAGCTCGAAGAGCGGACAATGCAACCGATCATCTGCGCGTAGCAAGAACAGGTCATGGTGCGACTCGATCCAGATCCAAGCAAGCTACAGGTGCTGTGTGCACCATCTCCGACGACGGGCGGCACGGCAGCAGCTATCTGGTAGCTTGCTTGCATGAGACCACCATACGAGGACATTCAAGATCGCGCTCCGGTGTGGGATCAACTGCAGAATTTCTGGATGGACACTGATCCGTCGATTTTGCTTGCAGACATTACTCGCGCCTGCGCGATGTCCAAGTACTCGCTTGAAGAACTGGAAGCCATCTTTTGGAACGAAGTGCGCCCTGCCGTTTCATTCAACATCGCGATGCTTCCTGCGCCCGAGTGGGCCGGATTCGAGATCGACTGGCTCAAGGCGCGCGTGCTTCGCAAATCCCGGTTCGGCAAACCCTTGCCTCGCAAATGGCTGTATCCATACTCGGCAAGCTGGTGGTGCAAGCTCAGCGCCGGCATTGTCCAGCACAGAAGTGACGAGCGTGCGCGCAGGTGAGGCATTCAAACCAACGGCGCTTTCCAGTGAATCTGAGTGGGCGCCCGTCGTTGGACTGGCATTGAACTGTGGGGAGTCGACAATCCGGCTCTGTAGCCCATAGCAACTGTGGTCGGCACTCCAACCTGTAGCCGCATCGAACGATCTTGTGCGGCTGAGGACCAAGGCAAGGCGCTCAGGACGCAAGGCGCCTTCGATTTATGGGCAACTTGCAAAGATCTGGGGAAGCTGGGCTAATCTCGGCCTGCCAGTAAGGAACTGGCGCAATGACAAGGACAGCACCATGTTGAAGTCTCGCAGGAAGATTGCTTGTTTGCTTCTGGGCTTGAGCCTCTTGGGAATTGCAGGAACGGCAGCAGCCTTCACGATCCAGATCGGTGGAGTTTGGTACGTGTGTGGTCTCACTGGCTGTAAGCCTTACGGCACGACGCAACCACCCGCACCGGGTTGATGGGATAGTAGGTAGAAACGGAGAGCCACCTTTGGTGGCTTTTCTTGTTTGGGCGCCCGTTGAATGGCATGCCGACTGGCGCATATTGCGATCCAGTCAGCCACCAGCCGACATCGGGAGTGACGTAAGCGGGATGCGCCGCCCATTCCTGCCTCATCTCCCTGGGCCATGGCGGGTGTGAGGTCCGGCTGTAGGGCCAGCCGTTGGGCTCGCGAACCTCGATGCGAGCTGGTGCTCGGTGATGGGTGGCCGGAAGCCCAGCATCTCGTCGAGGATCGTATGGGCGGTGGCATGGAAGCTATGCCCGGCGACAGTACCGTTTTGGTAGCCAGGGTCGATAAGGGGTATGGATTCTGGGAATGTCCTGGATACCCGATGTTGCATCCCGCCGTCTCCAACCGTTCCATCGACTGAAACGTACAAAGGCGCGGAAACAAAAAAGGCCGGAAACCCGTGCTGCTATTGGGTTTCCGGCCTGATCGGGACCTTGACGGTCCATCTAATGGTGGAGGTGGGCGGAATTGAACCGCCGTCCGAAGGCACTCCATCCCCGGCACTACATGCTTAGCTCACCGTTGGGTCTCGTCCTGTGGCAGCACGGTGTGCAAAGCGCACCCCAGGACCAGCCTGTTTTGGTTAAGCCGTGACTGACAGGCAGCCGTCACAGCCGGTTCCGTGATAATGACCCTACATCCACGAGCACGGGCACAAGTGGGTTCGGGGCTTACGCCTTAAGCGGCGAGAGCGTAGTTGTCGTCGTTGGCAACTAGAGTTTTGCAGCTGGATTTACGAGGAAAGCTACCCCCTCGGCATGCGCCAAGCGACTTCACAACCCCCGTCGAAACCAGTGCACCCCCGGTTTAACGTTGATTTGTAACGACTTTTGGGTGAAACGTGACGAAAAGCTGCCAAAAGTCTCGCTGACGGCGTGAATGCTACAGGGAAAAGCCTGAATCGTCACCATCGATGGGGCCGTTCGCTTGGTGCACGGAGCCGCCACCTCTTCTTCGCGGGGGGGGGGGCAGGGGGCCAACAAGGGCGGTCATCACGCTTTGGCTCTCCTCAGCCATGAGGGTGTCGACAGCATGGCGCACCTTGAGGCGCAGCAGCGTGCTGCTAGATCCCCGTGTACTCGGAACAGCCGTGCATGCAGAATAGCTGCGTGTCGCTTTTTTTTCGACTCATGCCCACCGGGCGTGAGAGGTAACTAGGCCTTTTTAAGTGGCTCTATGGACCGTAGCAAAGTTTCTCTCTGGGTACGGCTGCCTGGAAGCCAAGTGTCGGACCTGGTCAGATGTGCAAGTCAAAGGATAGGAGCAAGGAATGAGTCAGGAAGAGCAGACGGAGAATCCCGTTGCTGTGGTCGAAGATGATACTGATGAGGAATCAGTTGAGTACAAATTCGACCTTACGTTCTATGGAGCGGACTATCCCGTTGACGGTTTGGTGAAGCGCCTCAATCAGAAGGACATCATCATTCCTTCGTTTGATCCCGCCAACGAGTTTGCGTTTGAGGTCGAGGCGTTCCAAAGAAAGTTCATTTGGTCGAAGGTTCAATGTGACCGGTTTGTCGAGTCACTATTGCTTGGGTTGCCTGTGCCTGGAATTTTTCTGGTGCAACAATCAGACAAACGCCTGCTCGTTCTCGATGGCCAGCAGCGCCTATTGACAATGAGAGCTTTCTACGAAGGCGTGCTCAATCAGAAGGAATTTGAGCTCAAACACGTGCAGACTCAGTTCAAGGGGAAGGCCTATAAGAATCTGGACGACAATGAACGGCGAACCTTGAGGGTGTCAGAAATTTTGTGTGAGAGGCATACCATGATGCTGCCAAGGAGCATGTATGCCACGCAAGAAGAAGACGCCGGTGGTCACGCCGGCCATTGATCTGCCGAAG
>NZ_JBRRDW010000022.1:0-71938 GCF_056759895.1 Stenotrophomonas sp. STEN038 | reverse complement strand
CCCCGCCCGGCCCGGCCCCCGCCCCCCCCCCCCCCCCCCCCCGGCGCGCCGCGCGCCCCCCCCCCCCGCGCCCCGGCGCCCCCCCCCCCCCCCCCCCCCCCCCCCCCCCCCCCCCCCCACTACAGGTGGAGCTTCCTTCCTGCACTATTCCTTCGGCGGCTCGGGTCGGCTTTCCATCATCAGCGACAGTGCAGCCTTGGCCATCAGGTGGGCGCTGATCGGGGCGGTGATGAACAGGAACACGGTGATCAGCAGTTCGCGCGGTTGCGGGTCCTGACCGAGAAAGATGTGATACGCCACCGAGCACACCAGCACGCAGCCAACGCCCAGTGTGCTGGCCTTGGTCGGTGCATGCAGGCGTTTGAAGAAATCAGAGAAGCGCACCAGGCCAAGCGCGCCGACCAGGATGAAGAAGCAGCCAAAGGCCAGCAGCGCCGACAGCGCGATCTGCAGAAAGGTGATCATTCGACGATATCCCTGCGCAGCACGAACTTGCTCAGCACCACCGTGCTGCAGAAGCCCAGCATGGCGATGATCAGTGCGGCCTCGAAGTAGATGGCCGAGTCCAGGTACATGCCGAACAGCATCAGCTCGGCGATGGCGGTGACCGACAAGGTATCCAGCGCGAGGATGCGGTCCGGCACGGTGGGCCCGCGCAGCAGCCGCCACAAACCCAGCAGCATGGCGATGCCGACCACGTGCATGCACACGATCAGGGTGGTCTCGAAAATCTGGTAACCGTTCACGGGAAGATCTCCATCAGCGGCGCTTCGTAGCGACTCTTGATCTCGTTGATCAGGGCATTGGCGTCCTCAAGGTGCAGCACATGCACCAGCAGATGGCGGCGGTCCTCGGACAACGCCGCCGACACCGTACCCGGGGTCAGGGTGATGAAACTGGTCAGCGCGGCGATGCCGTGGATGTTGGCGATATCCAATGGCACCCAGATGAAACCGGGCTTGAGCTTGTGCTCCGGTCCCAGCACCTGGGCGGCCACGCGCAGGTTGGACACCAGGATGTCCCACAGCACCACCGCCAACAGCTTGGGTACCGGTCGCAACGTGCCCAGGCGGGCGAACTCACGGTCCAGGCGCGCAGCGAACAGCGGGATCACCACGCCCAGCAGCATGCCCAGCAGCAACTGGCCAAGGTCAAAGCTGTCGGACATCAACAGCCAGAAGGCGACCACGGTGATCGACAGGGCGGGCGAGGGGAAGATCCGGCGCAGCAGGGGGCGACGTTCGCTCATGGCTGCCTCACCTGCGGCGCGGTGCCGCGTACGTCATGCAGGTATTGATCCGGTGCCAGCAGCTGTGCAGCGATGGCATCGGTCTGGCGCATCAGCGGCGCTGCGAAGATGGTCATCAGGACGACATAGCCCAACAGCAGGCAGGTAGCGGCGGTTTCGAATGGCCGTGCCGGGGCTTCGACCGGTTCTGGCGCAGGTGCGCTGTCATCGTCACCGGGGACGTGCCAGAACAGGCGGATGCCGGTGCGTGCCAGGCCCATGATCACCAGCAGGCTGCTGCCCAGCACGGCGCTCCAGACCACGGCGGTATGTGCTTCCGGCACGGCCGAGAGCAGCGCCGCCTTGGCCAGGAAACCGGCCAGCGGCGGCAGCCCGGCAACGGCCACCGCGCCGACCAGGAACAACAGGCCCGGCACCGTCTTGCCGGGCAGTACAGTGAGTTCGTGCTCGCGGCGGCGGTCGGCCTGCTGGCGGCGGCGCCGCATCAGGTCGGCGATCAGGAACAGCGCAGCGGCGGCGAAGGTGCTGTGCGGCAGGTAATACAGGCCAGCGGAGATCGTGCCGGTGCTGCCCAACGCGAAGGCGATGAACAGGGTCGCCGCCGACACCACCACCAGATAGGCCACCAGCACGCTCATGCGGGTGGCCGCCAGCGCGCCCAGTGCACCAACCACCAGGGTCGCGATGCCGGCCCACAACAGCCAATCGCTGCCGTAGCCGCTCATCGCCCCAGCATCGGCGTCGAACCACAGCGAGGTCACGCGCAGCACCGAGTACAGGCCAACCTTGGTCATGATCACGAACAGCGCGGCCACCGCAGCTGGCGCACGCGCATAGGACTCAGGCAGCCACAGGTACATCGGCAGCAGCGCCGCCTTGGAACAGAACACCAGCAGCAACAAGCCCAGGGCAGCCTTGGCCAGCTTCAGGTGCGAGGGTGGCAGCTCGGCGATGCGTTGGCCGATCTCGGCCATGTTCAAGGAGCCCAAGGTGGCGTAGAGCATGCCCAGCGCGATCAGGAACAGGGTCGAGGCGGTGACGTTGAACACCACGTAGTGCAAGCCGATGCGCATGCGCAGGCCGCGCCCGCCGGACAGCAGCAGGCCGTAGGAGGCGATCAGCATCACCTCGAAGAAGACAAACAGATTGAAGATATCGCCAGTCAGGAAGGCGCCGTTGAGGCCGACCAACTGGAACTGGAACAGTGCATGGAAGTGCGGCGCGCGGCGGTCCCAGCCAGTGCAGGCGTACAGCAGGCAGGCGATGGCCAGCAGCAGGGTGGTCGCCAGCATCCAGCCGGCCAGGCCATCGGCGACGAGGGCGATGCCCAGGCGTGCCGGCCAGTCACCTAGCAGGTAGGCGGAGATCTGGCCTTGGCTGGTCTGCGCGAACAGCAGCGCTACCGCCACCGCCAACGCGGCCATGCTGGCCCAGGCCACAGTGCGTTGCACCTTGGGGCCGTAGCGGCGGTGTTCGATGAACAGCGACAGCGCGGCGCCCAGCAGCGGGATCAGGATCGGCAGGATCACCAGATGGTTCATGCGCCGCCCTCCGCCTTGGCCGCATCGGCCGCTGGCAGTTCGGGCTCATGCGCATCGACATGGTCGCTGTGGTTGTCGCTGCGGCTGCGCATCGCCAGCACGATGCTGACTGCGGTCATCGCGAAGGCGATCACGATGGCGGTCAGTACCAGCGCCTGCGGCAGCGGGTCGGTGTAATGCACCAGGCTGGTGGCCACGCCGTCCTTGAGCACCGGCGCCTTGCCGGTGACCGGTCGCCCGGCGCTGAAGATCAGCAGGTTGGTGGCATAGGACAGGAAGGTCATGCCCAGGATCACATCGAAGCTGCGTGCGCGCAGCAGCAGGTAGACGCCGATGCCGGCCAGTACGCCGATGGCGCTTGCCAATGCCAGTTCCATCAGTGCATCTCCCCGGTGCGTGCCGAACGGCGGTGGATATCGATTTCGCCGTTGCGGGCATTGCGGGTGCGCGAGGGTTTGATGGTGCCCATCATCGACAGGATCAGCATCACCCCGCCGAAAACCACCAGGTAAACGCCCGTGTCAAAACCAATCGCACTGGCCAGCGGCACGGTGCCGATCAGTGGCAGCTCCAGGTCGAGGTGGCCACTGGTCAGGAACGGCACGCCGAACAGCATCGAGGCCACGCCGCTGAGCAGGGCGATCAACAAGCCCAGGCCGATGCAGCGGATGTAGTCGAAGCCAAAGCGCGATTCCACCGACACGGTGCCCTGGATCACGTACTGGATCAGCAACGGCACCGCCAGCACCAGGCCGGCAACGAAACCGCCACCAGGCGCGTTGTGGCCGCGCAGGAACAGGAAGATCGACACCGTCAGGGTCAGGGGGAACATGATCTGGGCCAGATCGGCCGGCACCGGCAGCTTGATCGGCGGGCCCGGCATGATCTGCTCCGGCGCCATCCGCGTGCGTCGCAGCATGGCGTGCACCACCAATGCGGCGATGCCAAACACGGTGATCTCGCCGAAGGTATCGAAGCCGCGGAAGTCGACCAGGATCACGTTGACCACGTTGTGGCCATAGGCTTCGGGCAGTGAACGCAGCAGCATCTCACCGGACATGGTGTTGGGCGGCAGCGTCATCAGCGAATAGGCCAGCGCGGCGATGCCGCCACCGGCAAGGATGGCGAGCACTGCATCGCGGCGCTTGCGCCAGCGCGAGTGCTCCGGTGGCGACTGTGCGGGCAGGTAGTTCATGCCCAGCAGCATCAGCACCAGCGTCACCATCTCCACCATCAGCTGGGTCAGGGCCAGGTCGGGTGCCGACAGGAACACGAAGGTCAGCGCCACCATCAGGCCGGTGCCACCCATCACGATCACTGCCAGCAGGCGCTGCTGGTACAGGAACAGCCCGGCGAACGCGCAGGCCAGCATCACCAGCCACAGCGTCCAGCCCAGCAAGGGCATGGACTGTGGGGCTGGCCACACCGGCATCACCGGATTGGCGATGTAAGGCGCAGCAGCGACGATCACCGCCACCAGCACCAGCGCGAACAACATGCGCTGCAGGCTGCCATTGGCCAGCACGGTGGTGACGCGGTGAGCGAAGCCGAACAGCACATCCAGACCGCGATGGAACAGATGCTTGCCGGTCGGGCGGTTGCGCGCGGCGTACAGGTCGGTGAAACGGCGCAGGCCGAAGTACAGCGCGACACCACCAACCACGCCGATCGCGCTCATCGCCAATGGCAGGTTGAAGCCGTGCCAGACCGACAGGCTGTACGCCGGCATCGAAGTGCCAAGGATCGACGCCGCCGCAGTCTGCAGTACCGGCGCGATGGTCAGCGCCGGGGCGATGCCGACGGCCAGACAGATCACCACCAGTACTTCCACCGGCACCTTCATCCAGCGCGGCGGCTCATGCGGCACCACCTCGATATCGACCGGGCCCTTGCCGAAGAAGGTGTCGTGGACGAAGCGCAGGCTGTAAGCCACGCCGAGGATGCCGGCCAGCAGGGCAGCGGCACTCATCGCCCGGCGCATCCAATCCGGACCCTGCGTTGCCAGTGCCTCGGCGAACAGCATTTCCTTGGACAGGAAGCCGTTGAGCAGCGGGATGCCGGCCATCGCCAGCGAGGCGACGATGGCCAGCGCGCTGGTGATCGGCATCAGCTTGCGCAAGCCGCCGAGCCTGCGCATGTCGCGGGTACCGGTCTCGTGGTCGATGATGCCGGCGGCCATGAACAGCGAGGCCTTGAAGGTGGCGTGGTTGAGGATGTGGAACACACCGGCCACCACCGCCATCGGCGTGGACAGGCCGAACAGCAGGGTGATCAGGCCCAGGTGCGAGATCGTCGAATAGGCCAGCAAGCCCTTGAGATCATGCTGGAAGATTGCGTTCCAGGCGCCGATCAGCAGGGTGAGCGCACCAATGCCGCTGACCACGTAGAAGAACAGTTCGGTGCCGGCCAATGCGGGGTGCAGGCGCGCCAGCAGGAACACGCCGGCCTTCACCATCGTTGCCGAGTGCAGGTAGGCCGAGACCGGTGTCGGTGCTGCCATCGCGTGCGGCAGCCAGAACTGGAACGGAAACTGCGCGCTCTTGGTGAAAATACCGGCCAGCACCAGTAGCAATGCCCAGGGGTACAGGGCGCTGGCACGGATCAGATCGCCCGAGGCCAGCACCACGTCCAGGTCGAAACTGCCGACGATGCGGCCGATCAGCAGCACGCCGGCCAGCAGCGCCAGGCCACCGCCACCGGTGACGATCAAGGCCATGCGCGCGCCCTCGCGGGCGTCCTTGCGGTGCGACCAGAAGCCGATCAGCAGGAACGAGCTGATGCTGGTCAGCTCCCAGAACACCATCAACAGCAGCAGATTGCCGGCCAGCACCATGCCCAGCATCGCGCCCATGAACAGCAGCAGGTAGCTGTAGAAGCGCCGCGCGCTGTCCTTCGCCGACAGGTAGTAGTGCGCATACAGCACCACCAAGGCGCCGATGCCCAGTACGAGCCCGGTGAACATCCAGGCAAGCCCATCCAGGCGCAGGCTGAAGTCCAGGCCGATCTGCGGCAGCCATTGCCAGCTGTTGCGGACGATTTCTCCATCAAGCACGGCCGGGGTGGCGCTGCCGAGCAGGGCCAGGCCTAGAACCGGTGCCGCTGCTGCTGTCCATGCGGCTGCACTGCGCGACAAACGGCCATTGAGTGCGATGGCCGCTGCCAGCAGAAAGGGCAGCGCAAGCAGTAGCAACAGGACTGGCGTCATGTAGGGGCGCGGTTCAGAAAGGGGTTTTGCAGTCTAACAGGCGATTTTTTCGATCCGCGACTTTTTCTGAATGATCCGTTCGGGTTGGATCGCTGGAGCCAGTGCTGCCAGTGGCTGCGGGCAAGAAACACGAACGTAGCGTGTCGCGGGGAGGTTCC
Source organism: Stenotrophomonas sp. STEN038 (assembly GCF_056759895.1). Taxonomy (NCBI): domain Bacteria; kingdom Pseudomonadati; phylum Pseudomonadota; class Gammaproteobacteria; order Lysobacterales; family Lysobacteraceae; genus Stenotrophomonas; species Stenotrophomonas sp. STEN038. Next base: position 65,785 of record NZ_JBRRDW010000022.1, on the reverse strand, counting down.
GGGGCCTCGTTCGATGCGGTGCAGCAGGCTGAGGTTTTTGTGGGAGCGGCGTGAGCCGCGAAGCTGGTACATCATCAGATGGCGCAAGATTCCAAGGGCTTCAGCAATATCAGCTTCGCGGCTTACGCCGCTCCCACAACCGCCGTTCCCACAGTTCCCACAGAGCGGCGATCAATCCCGGTGACGGCTGCGGAATCGGGGGTGCTTCGCCTATCCTTCCATCCATGGAGAACGACATTCGCAGTGCAGCTGGCGGTAAGCGCGCGCTGGTATTTGGTGGCAGTGGTCAGATCGGCGAGCGTCTGTTGGCGAACCTGGTTGCGGCGGGCTGGCAGGTAACAGCAGTGACGCGGCAGCAGCGCGAGGCCATGCCCGGGGTGGAATGGCAATTGGGCGACCTGTCCAGCACCCGCCTGACAGACCAGTCAGTGGATGCGGTTTTCAGCTGTGGCCCACTGGATCACTTCGCGCGCTGGTATGCAGCATCGAGCATCGATGCACCAAGGGTGGTCGCGTTTGGCTCGACCAGCGTGGACGTGAAACAGGATTCGTCTGAGCCGGCCGAACGCGATGTCGCACGTCGCTTGCGTGAAGCCGAGCGCGTGCTGTTCGACAGCGCTGCGGCGCGGAACGTGGCCGCGACCGTGCTGCGGCCAACCCTGGTTTACGGCGCGGCCTGCGACAAGACCCTCACCAAGATCGCGGCGCTGGCCACCCGCACCGGTTTCTTTGCGTTGCCTGCAAACGCCAATGGCTTGCGGCAACCGGTGCATGTGCAGGATCTGGCCGATGCGGCAATGCAGGTGCTGGCGCACCCGGCCAGCGCTGGCCATGCCTATGCCCTGGGCGGCGGCGAGGTGCTGGGCTATGCCGAGATGGTGCGGCGTACACTGGCCTGCCTGCCTGCGCGGCCGCGATTGCTGCGCGTGCCCGCGCCGCTGTTCAAGCTCGCCTTGCGGCTGGCCCATGCAGGCGGATGCCTGCAGGGCATGAATGCCGCGGCGCTGGCGCGTATGACTGAGCCACTGGCATTCGACATTGAACCGGCGCGGCGTGATTTTGGCTACGCACCGCGCGCCTTCGTTGCCGAGGCGGCGATGTTCATTGCCTCGACAGCGGATGCAGCCTAGCTGCCGAACGTCTCAGTAATGCCAGCCGAACTGCCGGAACAGCTTGGACAGCACCCAGATCGGGCCGATCAGCAGATAGGTCAGGTCGGTGAGGAAGCTTGGCCGACGGCCTTCGATCTTGTGGCCGATGAACTGCGCGATCCACGCCACCACGAACACGCCGATGGCGAGGTATAGCAGCATCTGGATGCCGAGCCGGTCTTCCAGCAGCCGGCAGATACAGCCGAACACGAAGAAGATGATCAGCATGCCGATGCCAAGTGGGCGCGACAGGCGGTTGTAATAGGCCCAGGTGCCGAACATGGCGAATGCCGCCCAGATGCCATGCTGGAACCACGGCACCAGCGGCGGGATGCACCACAGCATGGCAATCACCGACCACAGGATCGCGGGCACCGCGAACACGTGGATGGCCTGATTGGTGTGGTTGACGTGATCGCCAGAGTAGCTGGCGAAGTAACGATCCACAGGACGCGCAATACTCATTCCAGCTCCCTCCCGGGTTGACTGGCAGAGCATAGCGCGGCTTCCCTACGGATGCGCACGGTGGCCGTGCGCATCCGTGACGGACACAGCAGGATCAGTCGACGCTGATGCCGGCCAGCTTGTCCAGCGCTTCGGCGTACTTGGCGCGGGTACGTTCGATCACCTCGGCCGGCAGCGCCGGGCCCGGGGCGGTCTTGTCCCAGTCCAGCGTTTCCAGATAGTCGCGCACGAACTGCTTGTCGTAGCTGGGCGGGCTGATGCCCACCTGGTACTCGTCAGCCGGCCAGTAACGCGAGGAATCCGGGGTCAGCATCTCGTCCATGATGTACAGACGGCCATCGGCGTCGGTACCGAACTCGAACTTGGTATCGGCCAGCAGGATGCCGCGCTCGGCCGCGTACTCGGCGGCGAACTGGTAGATGCGCAGGGTGGCATCGCGCACCTTCTCGGCCATGTCGGCGCCCACCGCCTTGACCATCGCGTCGAAGTCGATGTTCTCGTCGTGGTCGCCCACCGCCGCCTTGGTGGACGGGGTGAAGATGGCTTCCGGCAGCTTTTCAGCTTGCTGCAGGCCATCGGGCAGGGCGATGCCGCTGATCTTGCCGGTGCGCTGGTAGTCCTTCCAGCCGCTGCCGATCACGTAGCCGCGGGCAATGGCTTCCACCGGTACCGGCTTGAGCTTCTTGGTCACCACCGCACGCTTGGCGTACAGCGCCGGGTCCACGCCTTCGGGCAGCACGCTGGCCACGTCGATGCCGGTCAGGTGGTTGGGCATCAGGTGCGCGGTCTTGGCGAACCAGAAATTGGACACCTGGCACAGCATCTCGCCCTTGCCGGGGATCGGGTCGGGCAGCACCACGTCGAACGCCGACAGGCGATCGGTGGCGACCATCAACAGGTATTCGCCCGGGGGTGTTCCGGCTGGCAGACGTTCGCGCGGGATATCAAACACATCACGCACCTTGCCGCGATGGCGCAAGGGCAGGCCGGGAAGATCGGATTGCAACAGCGTGGTCGGCACGGGCACTCCTGGGACTTGGCAATGAATGCCGCCGGCTTGGAGGACCCGGGTCTGGAGGACCCGCAGGGCCCGCGGCTGGTCGGCGGGCGGCCTAGTGTACGGCCGGATTGGGCCGCTGTGGCATAAAATGCACGTCTTGATTGTCCACAGGCCATTCACCCACCCATGCGCTGGTACGGAAAACTGTTCGGCTTCATCGCCGGGGCCCTGCTTTTCAGGCCTAACCCCTTGTTTGGCGGGATAATTGGCCTGTTGCTGGGGCATGCCTTCGACAACGACTGGTTCAAGCTGGGCAAGGACCTGCCGTACCGCGAGCTGGGGGTCACCCGCGACGCCACCGACGCCGAGATCGACCTGGCCTACCGCCGCCTGATGTCCCAGTACCACCCCGACAAAGTGGCCGGCGCCGCGCCCGAACTGCGCGCCCAGGCCGAGAAGAAGGCACGGCAGATCAACGCCGCCTACGACCGCATCAAAACCCTGCGCAAGCGCTGAAAGGCTCCGTCATGTCCAACTGCATCATTGCCCCGTCCATTCTCTCGGCCAATTTCGCCAAGCTCGGCGAGGAGGTCGACAACGTGTTGGCCGCTGGCGCCGACTGGGTCCATTTCGACGTGATGGACAACCATTACGTGCCCAACCTGACCATCGGCCCGATGGTCTGCCAGGCCCTGCGCAAGCACGGTGTCACCGCGCCGATCGACGTACACCTGATGGTCGAGCCGGTCGACCGCATCGTGCCGGACTTCGCCGAGGCTGGTGCCAGCATCATCAGCTTCCATCCGGAAGCCAGCCGCCACGTGCACCGCACCATCCAGCTGATCAAGTCGCACGGCTGCAAGGCCGGCCTGGTGCTGAACCCGGCAACCCCGGTCGAAGTGCTGGACTGGGTGCTGGAAGACCTGGACCTGGTGCTGCTGATGTCGGTCAACCCGGGCTTCGGTGGCCAGGCCTTCATCCCGTCCACGCTGGACAAGCTGCGTGCAGTGCGCGCGATGATCGACAAGCTCGGCAAGCCGGTGATGCTGGAAGTGGACGGTGGCGTCAAGGCCGACAACATCGGTGAGATCGCTGCTGCCGGTGCCGACGCCTTCGTTGCCGGTTCGGCCATTTTCAATGCGCCCAACTACGCCGAGATGATCAGCAAGATGCGCGGCAATGTCGCCGCGGCGCGAGGCTGAGTGATGCACGCGGCTGAAGTGCAGATCCGTCCGGCCGTCGCCGATGACGCAGGCCTGATCCTGCACTTCATCCGCGAGCTGGCCATCTACGAGAAAGCCGAATCCTCGGTGCAGACCGACGAGGCCGGCATTCGTGCCAGCCTGTTTTCCGCTGATGCAAAGGCGCAGGCCTTGATCTGCGAACGCGGTGGCCAGGCCATTGGTTACGCCGTGTTCTTTTACAACTACTCGACCTGGTTGGGCCGCAACGGCATCTACCTGGAAGACTTGTACGTCAGCCCGGAAGCGCGTGGCAGCGGTGCAGGCAAGGCCTTGCTGCAGCACATCGCCAGGCTGGCGGTGGAGCAGGGCTGCGGTCGTTTCGAATGGTCGGTGCTGGATTGGAATACGCCGGCCATCGACTTCTACAAAGCGGCCGGTGCGGTAGCGCAGGACGAATGGACGGTCTACCGCCTGCAAGGCGAAGCACTGCAGAAGTTCGCCAGCGGCAGCTGAACTGTAGTGCCGAGCCATGCTCGGCAGAGGCTTCACCTGTGATGTTTGGAATTCCCCGGTAATGCCCCAGCCGAGCATGGCTCGGCTCTACAGGTGAAGCGAAAAAAAAGCCGCGACGTTGCCGTCGCGGCCGGGGAATATGCCGGAGGCTGATCCTGCCTCCATCCGTCGTCCTTGCTATGGACTCTCATTCTCCGCATGCGCTGTGACAACACAGTGACATTCACCCGCCTGCAGCAATCCACTTGCTAGGCTGCGCGCCTTCTCTGGAGAACCGCATGCAAGCAGCACCCTGTTACCTGATCCTCAACGGCAAATCCGCTGGCGACGATGCCGTGCGTGACGCGGTTACGCAGCTGCGCGGGCAGGGCCAGGACCTCAAGGTGCGGGTGACCTGGGAAGCAGGTGACGCCGAGCGTTATGTGCGAGAAGCCATCGCTGCGCAGGCGCAGTTGCTGATCGCTGGCGGCGGTGACGGCACCTTGAGCGAAGTTGCCGAGGCGCTGGCGCACACCGGTCAGGATGCATCCCGATTGCCGGCTATGGCCTTGCTGCCGCTCGGCACCGCCAATGACTTCGCCACCGCCGCCGGCATTCCCGTCGAACCGCTCGCGGCATTGCAGCTGCCTGCACATACGCAGGCACGCGCCATTGATTTGCTGCGTGTGGAAGGCGATGGCAAGGTCCACTGGTGCGCCAATCTGGCCAGCGGTGGCTTCGGCACCGAAGTGACGGTGGAAACCCACGAAGGCCTGAAGAAGATGCTCGGTGGCCTGGCCTACGTCATCACCGGTATCGGCAAGCTGGGGCGGATCGAGCCGATCCAGGCACGTATCCGTGGCGAGGAATTCGAGTGGCAGGGCGGCTTCATCGCACTTGGTGTCGGCAATGGTCGACAGGCCGGTGGCGGCCAGCAACTGTGCCCCGAGGCGCTGCTTGATGACGGCCTGCTGGACCTGACCATCGTCCCGGAGCTGTCCGGCGAGCTGATGGCCACCCTCGGCACCTTGTTCAGCGAAGGCAAGCACGCCGCGCTGGAGCAGGTGGCTGAACGGACGCGTCTGCGCGAGCTGTGGATCGAGGCCGAGCAGCCGCTGACCCTGAACCTGGACGGCGAACCGCTGCAGGCCCGGAGCTTCCACATCCAGTGCGTGGCCGGGCGGGTACGCATGCACCTGCCGGCGGAAACACCGCTGCTGGGCGGCTGAATCGTTGCCACTGCAAGCATCTGATCATGTTGCGGATGCACACCGGGCGCCGTTCTTGCGGTAAAGTTGCCCGGTGCCCATTCTGACGACCAAGCGTTCCCTTTCTTCCGCTCGCCGCTGGTGGCGATGGTGGCCCGTTGCCGTCGTCCGTACCGCCACCGTCGATTCCCGGAAGGAAAGCCGTCTTGATCACGCAAGAGCAGTTCCAGCAGCTGGCCGCTGAAGGCCATAGCGCACACCCGCATAATTTCGTACCCGTCGTCCGCGAAGTGCTGTCCGACCTGGACACGCCGCTCTCGGTTTACCTGAAGCTCGCCGACGGCCCGTATACCTACCTGTTTGAATCCGTCGAAGGCGGTGAGCGTTTCGGGCGCTATTCCATTATCGGCCTGCCCGCGCGCCGCATTTACAGCTTCCGTGGCCACACGCTGGAAGTCAGTGAACTGGGCGAAGTGGTCGAGCGCCGCGAAGTAGCCGATCCGCTGGCCGAGGTCGAAGTGCTGCGCAAGCAGTACTCGGTACCGCAGCTGGAAGGCCTGCCGGGCTTCACCGGCGGGCTGGTGGGCTGGTTCGGCTTCGAGTGCATCCAGTACATCGAGCCGCACCTGGGCGCGGGCGAAAAGCCTGATGAACTCGGTACGCCCGACATCCTGTTGATGCTGTCCGAAGAGCTGGCGGTATTCGACAACCTCAAGGGCCGCCTGTACCTGATCGTGCACGCCGACCCGGCGCAGCCGCAGGCCTGGGCGCGGGCAAACCGCCGCCTCGATGAGCTGGCGCACCGCCTGCGTCAGGGCGGTGCCGGCTACCCGCAGTCGCAGGTCTCCGATGCCATCGACGAGCAGGATTTCCAGTCTTCCTTCACCCGCGAGGAATACCACGCGGTGGTGCGCAAGGCGCAGGAATACGTGCGTGCCGGCGATATCTTCCAGGTCGTGCCCAGCCAGCGCCTGCGCGTGCCGTTCCGCGCGCGTCCTATCGATGTCTACCGCGCGCTGCGTGCGTTGAACCCATCGCCGTACATGTATTTCATCGATGTTGGCGGCACCCAGGTGGTCGGCTCCTCGCCGGAGATCCTGGCGCGCCTGCGCGATGGCATCGTCACCGTGCGTCCGATCGCCGGCACCCGTCCGCGCGGCGCCACGCCGGAACTGGACAAGGCACTGGAAGTTGAATTGCTGGCCGATCCCAAGGAGCGCGCCGAGCACGTGATGCTGATCGATCTCGGCCGCAATGACGTGGGCCGCGTCGCCGAACCGGGCACGGTCAAGGTGGGCGAGCAGTTCGTGATCGAACGCTACAGCCACGTCATGCATATCGTCAGCGAAGTCACCGGCACCTTGAAGGCCGGCCTGAGCTATAGCGATGTGATGCGCGCGACCTTCCCGGCCGGCACCGTCAGTGGCGCGCCGAAGATACGCGCGTTGGAAATCATCCGCGAGCTGGAACCGGTCAAGCGCAATGTGTATTCCGGCGCGGTCGGCTATATCGGCTGGAACGGTGATGCCGATACTGCCATTGCCATCCGCACCGCGGTGATCCAGGACGGCTACCTGTACGTGCAGGCCGGTGGCGGCGTGGTCTATGACTCTGATCCCGACGCCGAATGGCAGGAAACCATGAACAAGGGCCGCGCGCTGTTCCGTGCGGTGGCGCAGGCAGCGAAGGGTTTGTGAGGTGAAAGGGATGATTGCCAATGGCCCGCGTTCCGCATTGTTCGTGGCAGCGATGGGTCTGGCAGTCGTCGCATCAGCCCAGCAATCCGACCCTCCCGAGAACGGGCAGCATGCAGAGATACGTTCGGAGGGCTCGGTGCTCCATTTTGATGGACGTATAGCGAATGAGTCGGTCGCCAGGGTGCGGGCATTCCTGGATGCGGACAGTTCACTGACGGAGCTCGCCATCCGATCGGGCGGCGGCGACATTGAGGCAGGAATGGCACTGGGCAGGATGTTGCATGAGCGAGGGATGGATGTACGTGTAGTGGGAGACGTCTGCATGTCCTCCTGCGCGAACTATGTGTTCCCGGCAGGTCGACGGAAACGGGTGGACAGTGGCGCCCTGGTTATCTGGCACGGTTCCATGTTGCAGAAGAATCTTCGCGAGAGTTTTGACTTCTCGGGTGTTGAGAGGCAGCTCGGCCGGCCACTTACGTGGCTGGAACGATGGTCGGCACGGAGAACCGCGAACAAATGGTTCCGCCGCGTTTACTCGGAACAAACCGCGTTCTTCAGAAAGATCGGGGTTGATCCCGCGATAACGGTTCTCGGCCAGGAACAAGGTTGTGCGTGCGACTGGACGGTATCGGTTGCAGACATGGCGAAGTTTGGAATTGGCTCGGTGAGTGCGGATGCCGACTATGCAGCCCCGGGCTATGCGCGCTGGAACGGGAAATGGCAGCTGATCGCAAGCAACGACGAAGCACCGACGGCTATACGACAATGATGAGAGAACAACCATGCTGTTGATGATCGACAACTACGACAGCTTCACCTTCAACCTCGTGCAATACCTGCAGATGCTGGGTGCCGAAGTGAAGGTGGTGCGCAATGACGCGATGAGCGTCGCTGAAATCGCCGCGCTCAAGCCTTCGCATATCGTGGTATCGCCCGGCCCGAAGACGCCGAACGAAGCCGGTGTGTCGCTGGAGGTGATCCGCCAGCTTGGCCCGAGCATTCCGCTGTTCGGCGTGTGCCTGGGTCACCAGGCCATCGGCCAGATCTATGGCGGAGACGTGATCCGTGCCAGCAACATCATGCACGGCAAGGTGTCGCCGATCCGGCATGAAGGCAAGGGCGTGTTCGCCGGCCTGCCGGACCGTTACGAAGCCACCCGCTACCACTCGCTGGTGGTGGACAAGAATACGCTGCCGGCAGCTCTGGAGATCACTGCCTGGACCGAGAATCCGGACGGCTCGATGGAAGAGATCATGGGCCTGCGCCACCGCGAATATCCGGTTGAAGGCGTGCAGTTCCATCCCGAATCCATCCTCACCCAGCACGGCCACGCGCTGATGAAGAACTTCCTGGACCGCACATGTTGATCGAGCCCAGCCAGCTGCTGCTGTTCATGCTGGCCGGCTGGTTGTTGAACCTGACGCCGGGCCCGGATGTGCTGTACATCATCAGCCGCTCGCTGCGCGGTGGCCGTCGCGCCGGGTTTGCCGCCATCGCTGGCATCAGCGCCGGTTGTCTGGTGCATGTGCTGCTGGCGTCGCTGGGATTGGGCGTGCTGCTGGCGACCTCGGCAACGCTGTTCACCGTGATCAAGTGGATCGGCGCGGCCTATCTGCTGTGGGTGGGCGTGCGCCTGCTGCGCAACACCGGTGAGTCGACCTTGCAGGCCGATATCGCCGCCAGCAGCGGCAGTGCCGGTTCGTGGTGGCAGGTATTCGCCGGCGGCTTCCTGACCAATGTGTTGAACCCGAAGGTGGTGCTGTTCTTCCTGGCGTTCCTGCCGCAGTTCATCGCGCCCTCGGTGCAGAACAAGCCGTTGGCGTTCGCGCTGCTGGGCCTGATCTTCATGGTCAATGCGCTGCCGATCAATGCGGCTTACGTGTTGGCGGCCGATCGTGTGCGCAGCAGCCGGTGGGCTGCGCGTGGCATGCAGTGGCTGGACAAGCTGGCCGGCGTGCTGTTCATCGGCTTCGGCCTGCGTCTGGCACTTGCCGCGAGGCCGACGCCGTGAGCCTGGAAGATTTCCGCTTGTTCGTGGTGATGCTCGGTGGCCGCCATGCGCGCGCCAATACCGAAGTGCATGACGTGGTGTTCGGGGTTGGCCCGACTATCGAGCAGACCTACCCGCAGCTGCGCCAGCAATGGTTCGGAGAGGCTGCAGGCCTGCATCTGGATTCATGGATGACGGTCGATGGCGTCGACGACTGGCAGGTGCGCATCTGCGATGACGCGCCTGCGGCCGACGCGCCGACCTTGTTCTTCGTCAACCTCGGCGGCTACGTCGAAGGCGAATTCGGCGAAGCGCATCGCTATCTGCTGGTGGTCGCTGCCGATGCGGTCGAGGCCAAGCGCAAGGCGCTGGCGCAGGCCGAGGCGCAGTGGATCAAGCCGCACCGCGATGCCCTGCTGGAAGTGGACAGCTGCCTGCCGGTCGGCCCGATCGGTGGCCTGCACGTGCAGTTGCTACGTGGCGCGCACGCCGGCATCCACAGCCAAAGCGACTACATCGTTATTTCCTGATTCTGGAGTTGTCATGACCATCACCGCGCAGGAAGCCCTGCAACGCACCATCGAACACCGCGAGATCTTCTTCGACGAGATGGTCGATCTGATGCGGCAGATCATGCGTGGCGAGATCTCGCCTACCATGACTTCGGCCATCCTCACTGGCCTGCGCGTTAAAAAGGAAACCGTCGGCGAGATTGCTGGCGCGGCCACGGTGATGCGCGAGTTCGCGCGCCCGGTGCAGGTCGCCGACAAGACCCATCTGGTCGACATCGTCGGCACCGGTGGCGATGGCTCGCATACCTTCAACATCTCCACCTGCTCTATGTTCGTGGTCGCTGCTGCTGGTGCCAAGGTCGCAAAGCACGGCAACCGCAGCGTGTCGTCCAAGTCCGGCAGCGCCGATGCGGTGGAAGCGCTGGGCGCGGTGATCGAGCTGCAGCCCGAGCAGGTTGCACAAGCCATCGAGCAGACCGGCATCGGTTTCATGTTCGCGCCGATGCACCATCCGGCAATGAAGGTGGTCGCGCCGGTACGCCGAGAAATGGGTGTGCGCACCATCTTCAACATCCTCGGCCCGCTGACCAATCCGGTCGGCGCCACCAATATCCTGATGGGCGTGTTCCACCCCGACCTGGTCGGCATCCAGGCACGCGTACTGCGCGAGCTGGGCGCCAAGCGTGCGCTGGTGGTGTGGGGCCGCGACAACATGGACGAGATCTCGCTGGGCGCTGGCACGTTGGTTGGCGAGCTGCGCGACGGCAAGGTGCGCGAGTATGAGATTCATCCGGAAGACTTCGGTATCGCCATGTCCGCCAGCCGCAACCTCAAGGTGGAGAACCCGGAAGAGTCCATCGCCATGCTGCGCGCGGTGCTGGATAACCAGCCGGGCCCGGCCAACGACATCGTCGCGCTCAATGCCGGTGCCGCGCTGTATGTGGCCGGTGTCGCCGACAGCATCGCCGACGGCCTGGCCCGCGCCCGCGCGGTGATTGCCGACGGCAGCGCCCGCGAGCGGATGCTGCAGTACGTCGCCACCAGCCGCGCATTGGCCGGCAATCCCTGATAATCCCCCAATCAACCGCGTCAGCAGCGCCGTCTTCCAGGAAGCAGATCCATGAGCGACATCCTCAACACCATCCTCGCCCGCAAAGTGCAGGAGGTAGCCGAGCGCAGCGCCCGCGTGCCGCTGGTCGAGTTGAAGGCGCGCCTGGCCGATGCCTCGCCGGTACGCGGCTTTGCCAATGCGCTGAACGCGGCGATCGCCAACGGCGACCCGGCGGTGATTGCCGAGGTCAAGAAGGCCAGCCCGTCCAAGGGCGTGATCCGCCCGGATTTCCACCCGGCCGACATTGCGGTGAGCTATGAGTTCGGCGGCGCCAGCTGCCTGTCGGTGCTGACCGACGTGGACTTCTTCCAGGGCGCGGACGCCTACCTGCAGCAGGCCCGCGAAGCCTGCACGCTGCCGGTGCTGCGCAAGGATTTCGTCATTGACCCGTACCAGGTGGTCGAGGCGCGTGTGCTGGGCGCCGACTGCATCCTGCTGATCGTGTCGGCGCTGGACGACCGCCAGCTGGCCGAGCTGTCCGACCTGGCGATGCAGTTGGGCATGGACGTGCTGGTCGAAGTGCACGACATCGACGAGCTTGAGCGCGCCATCCAGGTCCCGGTGCCGCTGGTCGGCATCAACAACCGCAACCTGCGCACCTTCGAAGTCTCGCTAGAGAACACGCTGTCGATGAAGGACGCAGTGCCGCGCGACCGCCTGTTGGTCACCGAGAGCGGCATCATGGGCCCCGCCGATGTGGCGTTGATGCGCGGCGCCGGCGTCAATGCCTTCTTGGTCGGCGAGACCTTCATGCGCGTCGAAGAGCCGGGCGAGGGCCTGCGTCAGCTATTCTTCCCGGCATGACTGATCCCTACCCGAACCCGCGTGATGACGCGCAACTGGTCGTCTTCGACTTCGATCACACCCTGTACGACGGCGATTCCGGCAGCCACCTGTTCGCTTGGCTGATCAAGCGCAATCCCCTGCGGCTGCTGGTGGCCATCCTTGCCACGCCGCTGCTGGGGCCGTTGGTGGCGATGCTGCCGACCCGGCGCTTCGGCATTTCCGGCTATGTCTGGATTGCCACCTTCGGCCTGCACCAGGCACGTGAGTTCAACAAGGTGATCGACAAGTACGTGCTCAAGCACGAGGACGAGATCCGCCAGCACCTGCTGCCGCATGCCTTGCAGGTATTCGCCGCGCACCGCCGTGCCGGCGACCGGGTGATCGTGGCCACCGGCGCACCGCCGGAGCTGGCCCGCGCCATCCTCGCCTTCGTGGCCGAACAGGGCGTGCCGGTGATCGGCAGCGAAGTGGGGCCGCGCATGGGTGCGATGGGTGCCACCCGCCACTGCCACAACGAAGAAAAGATGCGCATGCTGCGCGAGCGCGGCTACGGCGACATCGCCATCGCCTACTCCGACAGCACCGCCGACCTGCCGCTGCTCAAGGCCGCCAAGGCGCCGGTGGTAGTGAACCCCAAGCATTCGCGCGTTGAATACTTCGGCAAGGTACTGCCGGCCGGCACCCCGATCCTCAACTGGGGCTGCCCAGGGCGCGGCGGCAAGCCGCTGCCCAGGTAATCCAAAGCGGAGGGCAACGATCCAGCCGTTGCCGACATCCCTTCTCCCGCTTGCGGCAGAAGTTACCCGTAAGGGCGGATGAGGGGGTTTTTGACGCACCAGCAAGGCCTGCCGAAGCCGACATCGCTTCTCCCGTTTACGGGAGAAGGTGCCCGAAGGGCGGATGAGGGGAGCTTTTAAGGCTTTAAGGCAAAAGCTGCCCTCACCCCAACCCCTCTCCCGTGAACGGGAGAGGGGCTATTAAGAGCAAGACCGCCTCAAGCGCCTCATGCCCCACGCAGCTTCACCACCGCCATTCCAATCTGGAACAGGCTGATCGACAGCACCAGCACGCCGACGGCGATCAACACCCAGCGCTCCTTGACCCGCTTCACCAGCAGTGCCGCCACCGGCGCGGCCATCATTCCGCCGACCAGCAGACCGGCGACGATGGACAGGTGCTGCAGGCCCATCGACAGCAGGAAGGTCGCCGAGATCGACAAGGTGACCACGAACTCCGCCGCGTTGACCGAGCCAATCGTGGTGCGCGCCTGGCCACCACGGGCCAGCAGGGTGGACGTGGCGACCGGTCCCCAGCCACCACCGCCGGTGGCGTCCAGCAGGCCGGCGAAGAAGCCCAGAACCGGCACCCGCTTCACTTCCTGCTTGGCCACGAACCTACCGGCAGCGCGGGCCAGGATGAAGATCGCCAAGACCAGCAGGTAAAGGTAGATGAAAGGGCGAACGAGATCGCCAGGCAGCTGGGTCAGCACGTAGGCGCCGATGGCCCCGCCGATGGCGCCGGGTATCGCCAGCCGAAAGAACAGGCGCTTGTCGACATTGCCGGCCACCAGATGCGAGACCCCGGAGGCACCGGTGGTGAACACCTCGGCGGTGTGGATGCTGGCGCTGACCGCAGCGGGTGGCAGCCCCATGCTCAGCAGCACCGAGGACGAAATCAGCCCGAATGCCATGCCCAACGCACCGTCCACCAGCTGCGCGCCCAGGCCGATCAGGATGAACCAGTAAAATTCGTTGCCAAATTCCATGCCGCAAGCCTGCGGGCCACAGCAGGGCAGGTCAAGGAAAGCTGCATCGGTAAGTATTGGCCCGGGTCGATTTCTGACCGATATCAGCGCCGAATTGTCATCATCACGCGGCTATGTCTGCGAAATTTCCAAGCGCTGAGGTGGCCGGAATGACAGCTTGTGCGCGGCATCGAGCCATTGCGGGAAATATCAGTTCGCAAGACGGAATGAGATTTCAGGCGCTGACAGACATCACACTTCAACGCTGTCGCCCGGCCGACGTAACGCCCGCAGGAAGTCGGCGAAGATCGCATCAATTGGCGGGGGCTGAGGATGTGGCCATCAACGCATCAAGAACCCCGGGTGCATGTCCGCCTTCCCGGGCTGCCAGAGCGCAGGCCAAGGGCTTTCCTGAGATAAATCAGACCAGACAGCCCCCTTTGGTAAAGGGGGGGGGCGCGCCGACAGGCGCGGGGAATTGGAGGGCAGGAAGCCGGGGCCCATGGTTTGCAAAGCAAACCATGGGGTAACACCCGCCGAGCGGGTGCTACCGCGTCCCGTAAAGCACCACGGTCTTGCCGCGGGCATGCAGCAGGCCATCGGCCTGCAGCTTCTTCAGCACGCGGCCGGCCATTTCCCGTGAGCAGCCTACCAGCCGGGCGATTTCCTGGCGGGAAACGCGCAGCTGGGTGCCTTGGGGGTGGCTCATCGATTCCGGCTCCTTGGACAGGTCGTGCAGGGTACGGATGATGCGGTCGGTCACGTCCAGGAACGCAAGGCGGCTTGCCTTGCGGCTGGTATGCAGCAGGCGCCGGGAGATCTGCGAGCCAATGGCGTACAGCAGCTTGGGCGCGTCCACCGACAGTGGACCCAGGAACAGCTGGTGCAAGCGCTCGTAGCTGATCTCGGCCAGCTCGCAGGGGGTGCGGGTGCGCAGGATGACCTCGCGCTTGTCCGACTCGATGAACAGGCCCATTTCGCCGACAAACTCGCCGGCACCGAAGTAGCCCAGCACCAGTTCCCGGTCATCGTCTTCCTCGGCAATGATACTGACCGAGCCGCTGATCACGTAATACATGGTCCCGGCAGGGTCACCCGGGCGGAACACATCGGTCCGCGCCGGGTAGCGGCGGCGGTGGCTATGGGCCAGAAAGCGGTCGATGGTCGCAATGTCCAGCGCCAGCGGGCTGGAGGCAAGACGCACGTTTGACGCGGTGGTGGCGTTACCTGGGCTCATGATGGCGTTCACAGTTTGGATGAACTTGCTTAATGGGCAAGCTTAACGACGCTGAGCATAAGGGGCAAACGGGCATAACGGTGCAAGTATCACAGCGGGCCACTTTGCCCCATACTTCCGCCTTTCCCACCATCTACAGGATCGACCGCCGTGGTCAAGCCGTTGCCTCGCCTGAGGTTGCAAGGATTCAACAACCTCACCAAGGCCTTGAGCTTCAACATTTATGACGTCTGCTATGCGCGTACCGAAGAGGAGCGCCAGCGTTATATCGAGTACATCGACGAGGAATACAACGCCGATCGACTCACGCAGATCCTCACCGATGTCGCTGAGATCATCGGTGCGAACATCTTGAACATTGCGCGTCAGGATTACGACCCCCAGGGTGCCTCGGTCACAATTCTCATTTCCGAGGAGCCGGTGATCGACAAGAAGCAGGCCGGCAAGGAGTTGATCTCCGACGCCGTGGTTGCGCATATGGATAAGTCGCACATCACCGTGCATACCTATCCGGAAACGCACCCGCAGGAAGGTATCGCTACCTTCCGTGCCGATATCGACGTGGCAACCTGCGGTGTGATCTCGCCGTTGAAGGCGCTGAACTACCTGATCGAGAGTCTGGAATCAGACATCGTGATCATGGACTACCGCGTGCGTGGCTTCACCCGTGACATCAAGGGCAAGAAGCACTACATCGACCACAAGATCAATTCGATCCAGAACTTCCTGGCCAAGAACATCAAGTCGCGTTACGAGATGTTCGACGTCAACGTCTATCAGGAAAACATCTTCCACACCAAGATGCACCTGAAGGACTTCGACCTGGACCAGTACCTGTTCGAAGAGAAGGCCAAGAACCTGTCGTTCAAGGAACGCATGAAGATCGAGGCGCTGCTGCGCCGCGAGATCGAAGAGCTGTTCCACGGTCGCAACCTGGCCGAATAAGCACTACCTGCGCAGCGCCGGCATGCCGGTTCTGCGCAAAGAAAACAGGCGGGACGGCCCGCCCTGCAGTGATGCAGACGTTTGTCGACGGCGGCTCGGTGCGAAATCACCGGGCCGCTGTCTTTTTTGTAGAGGAAATTGCGATGCCCTGGATCTACCTGCTGCTTGCGGGCCTGTTCGAGATTGGATTTGCGCTGGGCCTGAAGTCCAGCGAAGGCTTTACCCGGCTCTGGCCGAGCCTGTTCACCGTGGTGTTTGCCGGCATCAGCCTGTGGCTGCTGACCCAGGCCCTGCGCACCATTCCGGTAGGTACCGGTTATGCGATCTGGACCGGTATCGGCGCGGTTGGCGTGGCGATTGCCGGGGTGATCCTGTTCGGCGACAGCGCCACCTGGCCACGCCTGCTGTGCATCGGCCTGATCGTCACCGGTGTGATTGGCCTGAAGCTGGTCAGCTGAGATAGCCAAGGTAGTGCCGAGCCATGCTCGGCAGGGGCTTCATGCAAAAGCCCAGCCATGTAGTGCCGAGCCATGCTCGGCAGTGCTTTCCCGGTAGAGCCCCAGCCGAGCATGGCTCGGCACTACAGGTGAAGCGCTCTTCAGCCGAGCATGGCTCGGCACTACAGGTGAAGCGCTCTTCAGCCGAGCATGGCTCGGCACTACAGGTGAAGCGTTTCCCTGCCGAGCATGGCTCGGCTCTACAGGTGGGGCATTAAATTCTGTAGGCCACGGCCTTCATCGCCTTGGAGGCCAGGGCCATTACCGATGGGATCGGGAACGGCAGCTTGCGTGCGCCGGCATGTTCGGCGTGCTCGGCGTGGCGCGCTTCATCGAGCTTCATGACCTTGAGGATCTCGCGGCTGCGCTGGTCGGCTGGCGGCAGGGTCTGCAGGTGCTCGTCCAGATGCGCTTCCACCTGGCGCTCGGTTTCCACCACAAAGCCCAGGTTCCAGCCGTCACCGCGCAGGCCGGCCAGGGTGCCGATGGTGTAGCTGCCGGCATACCAGAGCGGGTTGAACAGGCTGGGGCGGCTGTCCAGTTCGCGCAGACGGTCCCCGCACCAGCTCAGGTGATCGGTCTCTTCCTGTGCGGCTTCCAGTAGATGTGCGCGCGTGGCCGGGTCGCGGGCGACGGCTGCCTGACCGAAATACAGCCCCTGCGCGCAGACCTCGCCGACGTGGTTGATGCGCATCAGCCCGGCCGCGTGACGGACTTCGGCCGGTTCCAGGACCACCTCCGGGGTGTCGCCGGCCGGGTTGGGGCGGGCAGCCGGCGGGTTGCCGAACACCGTGTCCAGGGCGCGTTGGGCTTCGGTCAGCAGGTGGTCCAGCGGCGTATGTACGCGGGCGGTGATCATGGCGGGGCAGTGCAGTGGGGTATGCCCGATTCTCGCCGCTGGCTGTGAAGCTGCCAAGGCCGGGGCAGGGTGCCCGTTCAGGCGTCGGGTTGCGCCGGGGGCGTACGGCCAGTACAATCCCGCCTCTTCTGTTTCACCTTCACAACGCGTGGCAAAGTTCCGGTGGTTCATCTCGCCGAAATCAGCCCGACCTACCTGAGTTCTTTATGAGCACTTTCACTGCAAAGAACGAGACCGTCCAGCGCGACTGGTACCTCGTTGACGCCGCCGGCAAGACGCTGGGTCGTCTTTCCACCGAGCTGGCTCGCCGCCTGCGTGGCAAGCACAAGCCGGTTTACACCCCGCATGTTGACACCGGTGATTACCTGGTCGTCATCAATGCCGACAAGATTGCTGTTACCGGCAAGAAGCTGAAGGACAAGAAGTACCATCGCTTCACCGGCTACATCGGTAACCTGAAGACCGAAACCCTGGAGCAGGCGCTGGAGCGTCACCCGGAGCGCGTCATCGAGACCGCCGTCAAGGGCATGCTGCCGAAGGGCCCGCTGGGTCGTCAGATGTACCGCAAGCTCAAGGTCTATGCAGGCACTGAGCATCCGCACGCAGCACAGCAGCCGCAGGTTCTGGATATCTAATCATGGCTATCACTCAAAACTACGGCACTGGCCGCCGCAAGTCCTCCACCGCTCGCGTGTTCCTGCGCAAGGGCACTGGCAACATCACCGTCAATGGCCGTCCGCTGGACGAGTTCTTTGGTCGTGAGACTGCACGCATGATCGTGCGCCAGCCGCTTGAGCTGACCCAGAACACCGAAAGCTTTGACATTCTTGTCACTGCTGCCGGCGGCGGCACCACCGGGCAGGCCGGTGCGATCCGTCTGGGCATCGCCCGTGCACTGGTCGAGTACGACGAAACCCTGAAGTCCGAGCTGCGCAAGGCTGGCTTCATGACACGTGACGCCCGTGAAGTCGAGCGTAAGAAGGTCGGCCTGCACAAGGCACGTCGCGCCACCCAGTTCTCCAAGCGTTAATCGCTTCGGGGTGGGATTCTCCGGAATCCCACTGGGAAGGCAAAAGCCCGGCTTCGGCCGGGCTTTTGTCGTTTTTAGGGCTGGGAATGGGGTTGGGGATTCGCCAAGGCCTGGGCCAAAGCCAAAGCCAAAGCCAAAGCCAAAGCCAAAGGCAAAGGCAAAGCCAAAGGCAAAGGCAAAGCCAAAGGCAAAGCCAAAGGCAAGGCCAGGGCCAGAGCCGGAGCCGGAGCCGGAGCCGGAGCCGGAGCCGGAGCCGGAGCCGGAGCCGGAGCCGGAGCACCCCTCCCCAGCCCTCCCCTGCGCTATGCGCAAGGGAGGGGGGCGCTTCCGATGCATATCCAGCGCGGGGGAAGTGCCGCACTCGCTCCCTCCCTTGCGCGCAGCGCAGGGGAGGGTTGGGGAGGGGTGCTTTGGCTCTTGAGCTTTTGCTCCTGCCAATCCTCCAATCCTCAATCCAGGAACTTCAGCCACAAAAAAAGACCAGATCTTTCGATCTGGCCTTTTCATGAATGGCAGCCCCGGAAGGATTCGAACCTCCGAGTGTCTGAGTCAGAGTCAGATGCCTTACCGCTTGGCGACGGGGCTATGGTGCGTGACGATTATCGCACACCCGGCCTGCTGGTTGGTCTGGGTGTGATGATCTGGAATAGAAAAAAGGCCTGATCTTGCGATCAGGCCTTTTCATGTTTGGCAGCCCCGGAAGGATTCGAACCTCCGAATGTCTGAGTCAGAGTCAGATGCCTTACCGCTTGGCGACGGGGCTGTAGTGCAGGTTCAACCTGCTTCCCATGGTGGCTATAGGTGGACTCGAACCACCGACCCCAGCATTATGAGTGCTGTGCTCTAACCGGCTGAGCTACATAGCCTTGGGAGCCGGTAATTCTGGTGGTGTCGTGCCGTTTTGTCAACAGGTTTTTCTGTGCTTGTGGCATGACAGCAGCCATGTCAGAGTCCCCGACAGTAGAAATTTTAGGAGTCCGCATCGTGATCGATCCGGACGGCTATCGACCGAACGTCGGCATAGTGCTGATGCGGGAAGACGGGCAGGTTTTCTGGGCACGACGCGTGCGCCGGGATGGCTGGCAGTTCCCGCAGGGCGGCATGAATACCGATGAAACCCCGGTCGAGGCCATGTATCGCGAATTGCAGGAAGAAACCGGCCTGCTGCCTGAACACGTTGAAGTCCTGGGGGCGACCCCCGGTTGGCTTCGTTACCGGCTGCCTCCGCGGGCCATTCGCCACACCGAGAAGCAGGTCTGCATCGGTCAGAAGCAGGTCTGGTTCCTGCTGCGCCTGACCGGCGACGAGGCGCATGTGCGGCTGGATGAAACCGACACACCGGAGTTCGATCACTGGCGTTGGGTCGACTTCTGGTATCCGGTGGAGCACGTGGTCATCTTCAAACGTGGCGTTTACGCGCGCGCGTTGCGCCACCTGGCGCCCTTGGCGCGGGGGATCGCCGGCCAAGGTGTGCAGGCGATGCCTGCGTCCGCACAGGAAGCCTGGATGCCGGGTAGCAGTGCTGGTCATGAACGGCCGCGCAAGCGTCCGCGGCGTCCCGGGACGTGGCGCGGCAAGAAGATTAATAATGATTAACGCCCGGAATTGACAACCATTCGCATTTGCGATTGAATGCTGGCACGGCCGCTACGTGCCGGGTTCAGGGGCGTCAAGCCGTGTACGTTTGCATCTGCAATGGAGTTACCGATCACCAGATCCGTGAAGCCGCGCTTGCTGGCTGCGATACGGTGTCTGAGCTGACAATGCGCACCGGTTGCGGCTCCAACTGCGGTTCCTGCCTGGATATGGCCGCCGGCCTGCTGGAGCAGGCGCGCGCTACCCGCGAGCTGCCGCTGCCGTTGCTACGGGCAGCCTGAGCAGGCCCTGCTGCCACCGCCAACGGCGGTGGCTAATGATCACGATTCGCGTTCCTTCATTGTCCGCCGGCAACCGGTAAAGTGCGCTCGTTCCTCTAGTCGGAGTCAGCGCCATGAAAGGCGACGCCAAGGTCATCGAATTTCTCAACAAGGTCCTCTACAACGAGTTGACCGCCATCAACCAGTACTTCCTGCACGCCAAGATGCTGAAGAACTGGGGCCTGAACGAATTGGCCGAACACGAATACAAGGAATCGATCGACGAGATGAAGCACGCCGACGTGCTCTCCGATCGCATTCTGTTCCTCGAAGGCCTGCCCAACTTCCAGGCACTGGGCAAGCTGCGCATCGGCGAGAACCCCACCGAAATCCTCAAGTGCGATCTGGCGCTGGAGAACGAGGCGGCGCTGGTGCTGCGCGATGCAGTCGCCTATGCCGAATCGATCAGCGATTACGTCAGCCGCGAGCTGTTCGTGAAGATCCTCGACTCCGAGGAAGAGCACATCGATTGGCTGGAAACCCAGCTTGATCTGATCGAGCGCATTGGTGAGCCGAACTACCTGCTTACCAAACTGGAAGACTGATCCCGCCGCAGCGGGATCACTCCTGCGCTTGCGCGCGCTGATCGGCCTGATAACCGGCCAGCGCCATGCGCGCGCGCGAGAACTCGGCCACGATCAGCGCCACCATCACGGTGGGCCGCTCCAGCGTGCCACTGCGCGCGCCGTGCTCAAGCCGGCGCGCGGCTTCGGACAGGGCCAGTACGCCGACATTGGCACTTGAAGACTTCAGGCTGTGCGCCAGCTCGCCCAGCCGCTTCAGATCGGGCATCACCGCTGCTTCCTGCAGATGCCGCACCAGTTGCGGGGTCTCGTCCAGGAACACGTCAATGATGGCGTTGATCTCGTCACCGGCGATCTCAAACAGTTCATCCAGCACGCTGCGCTCCAGTATCGAGGCGGTGATGCCATCGGTGTGCGCGGTGGAGGCGGCGGCCAATGCATTGGCGGAAAGGTCGGTGCTGGGCATGCTGGTAACCGGTTCGGCAGTTGCGCTGGATGCGGGCTTGAAGGCCAGCAGGCAGTTCAGGAGTTGTGTGCGGGAAATGGGTTTGGACAGGTACTCGTCCATGCCGGCGTCCAGGCAGCGCTGGCGGTCGCCAGCCATGGCGTTGGCGGTCATGGCGATGATAGGCAGGCGGTTGCTGGCGCCGCTGCTGGCCTCGTGCTCGCGCCAACGTCCGGTGGCGGCAAAGCCGTCCAGTACCGGCATCTGGCAGTCCATCAACACTGCGTCGTAGCGCTTGGCGTGCATCTTTTCGAGGGCGATGGCACCGTTTTCGGCGGCTTCGGTGCTGGCGCCGAGGACCTTCAGCAGCTTCTGCGCGACCATCAGGTTGACCGAATTGTCTTCGACCAAAAGCAGTAGCATGCCGGCCAGGTCAGCGCCTGCGTTGGCGTTGCTGGTGACCGCGGCTGATGCTGTCACCGGCTTGCTTTGCGCGCTTGCCGGGAAACCTGCAGGTGCAATCGTTGCCGTTGTCGAAACAGGCGTTGTCGCAGCCGTAAAGGCATTGCTCGGCAGGAGTGAGGGAGTTGGGCTGGCAGCAAGCTGCAGCGGTTCGGCCAGGGCGTTGCGCAGCTGGGTATCGGGCAGTTGGCGCGGCAGCAGCGTGGCACCGTCGCGCAGTCCTTCGGCGATCGGGGCATCGCCATACAGCCACAGCAGGCGTGGACGGTTGTCGTCCATGCGTTCTATCGCCCGCTGCAGGGCCGGGGTACTGTTGCGCAGGGGCTCCAGGTCGCCGATCACGGCATGGAAGATGCCGGACACGGCGGGCATGCGCAGGCGTTCCAATGCTTCCTGCAGGTTGTTGGCGACAACCGGTTGGTAGCCCCAGTTTGGCAGTATCAACTGCAGCCGCTGGCGCAGACGCTGCTCAGGGGTGACCAGCAGCACCTGGCGCACTTTGCGCAGGTGATCGGGTTGGTGCAGGTCGCCGATGACTTTCAACAGCGGGATTTCGAACCAGAACGTGGAGCCGCGCAGGGGCTCGGAATGCACGCCGATGCTGCCTTGCATCAGGTCGACGATGCGCTTGCAGATGGCCAGCCCCAGCCCGGTGCCGCCGTACAGGCGGGTGGTGGATGCATCGGCCTGGGTGAAGGCGTTGAACAGCCGTTGTTGTTGGCTTGTATCCAGGCCGATGCCGGTGTCACGCACTTCAAAACGCAGGCGGTGCTGGGCAGCGGTTTCGCCCAGGCGCTTTACATGGATGCTGATTTCGCCAAGTTCGGTGAACTTGATCGCGTTGACCAGCAGGTTGCCCAGTACCTGCCGCAGGCGCACCGGGTCGCCGCGTACCGACAGGCGCACGGCAGGGTCGATGTGCAGCGACAGGCGCAGGCCTTTGTGCTCGGCCGCACGCTGCATCAGTCGCAGCATGCCGTCCAGGGTTTCGCGCAGGTTGAAGGTGGTGATTTCCAGCTCCAGCCGGTTCGCTTCCAGCTTGGAGTAATCGAGGATGTCGTCGACGATGCGGAACAGCTGCCGTGAGCTGTCGGTGGCGGTATCGAGCATGTTGCGCTGGTCCAGGCTCAGCGGACCCTGTGCCACCAGCTCCAGCATCGGCAGGATGCCGTTCAAGGGCGTGCGGATCTCATGGCTCATCGTGGCCAGGAATTCGCCCTTGGCCAGAGTGGCGGCTTCGGCGGCCTGCTTGGCTTGCAGCAGTGCTTCCTGCAGCGCGTTGTGGTCCTGTGCGGCAACCTGCAGGCGGGTGTTTTCCAATACCCGCTCTTCGAGCTGCAGTTGCAGTGCATGTGCCTGCCGCCGTTGCCTGCTGGCCGCAACGGCTGCCAGCAGCGCGGTGACCACCGCAACGCCAGCACTTGCAGTGGTGGCGACGGCAGGGAGGGCGGGAATGAAGCTGGCCGCGCCCGCAGCAGCGGCGCAGCCTGCTGCCAGCAGTGCCCAACCGCGCGCAGCACCCGATGCAGTCGCGTTCACAGCACCGCGTTCTGGAAGTCGAAGTTGAGCTCGCTGCCAGCGCGTTGCACCACATTGCCCTGGATGAAGTCGATACCGCCCATCCACATCGCGGCAGCGGCCTGTGGATCTTCGATCTGCTGGCCGATGATCTGCAGGTTGGCGCGGTGGGCAAGGTCGATCGTGCCGCGCAGTTCGTCACGCAGCGTCTGGTTGGTGTGGCTTTCGGCGTAGCGGGCGGCCATGCGTACATAACTCAGCGGCAGCTGGGTCAGCAGGGCATTGGCCTCGGCACCAGGTTCGAACTGGCTCAGGCAGAACTGCACGCCGGCCGGCATCAATTGTGCGCAGAACTGCTGCAGGCTTACCGCATGCACGAGTGCATCAGACAGGCGCACATCGATGACCAGCCCGTTGCCAGCTACCTGGCGTTCCTGCAATGCGCCCAGCAGCCATTCGGCATAAGCGCTGCGCGACAGCGAACGCAGCGACTGCGAGACGAACAGGCGCATCGGTGGCTGCGCGAACTGGTACAGGTGCAGCAGGCCCAGCGCATGTTCGACGACCTGTTGGTCCAGGTCGGCGATGCGCCCGGCCGCTTCGGCGGCGGGAATCACCTGGCCGGCAGACAGCAGGGTGCCATTGCTCTGGCGCAGGCGCAGCAGCAATTGGTACTGCGCGGTGTCTCCGCCAGCGACCGCGACAATGGGCTGGTAGGCCAGTTCGATCTGGCCATCGAGCAGGGCCAGGTGTTCGTTGTTGATGGCGACGTCGTTGCTTTCGTAGGCAGCAACACCGGTGTTGCTCAGGCGCGCCTGCAGGGCGGTACGCTCCACCGCTTCCAGCGCGGCGTCGGCGTCGTTCAGGCCCTGCGACAGGTTGGCGTGGCCGACCACGCAGCGCAGGAACACCGATTCGTCCTCGCGTGGTGCAAAGGGCTGCGCGGATAGGCCGTCACGAACCTGCTGCGCCAATGCCGGCACCGCGGTTTCTTCGATGTCGCGGGTAAGCAGCAGGAAGCTGTTGTCGTTGAGCCTGGCCAGCAGGTGCGGGCGCAGGTTCTCGGCCAGACGTTGCCCGGCCTGCACCATCAAACGCTCATAACTGGCATAGCCATAGCGCTCGCGCAGGCCCAGCGCGCTGGCAATCTCGATGAACATCAGACCGGCCGGTTGCTGTTCGGTGATGGCGGCCTGCAGCTGCTGCATCACGTTGTGGCGGGTCGGCAGGCCGGTCTCGGGGTTGTTCATCAGCGGGCCGGCGTCGGCCTTGCCTGGCGCCTGCATGCGGTTGCGGCGGATGCGGTTGGCGACGGCGGCGACCAGGTGGCGCGGCCGGATCGGTTTGACCAGCACATCGTCGGCGCCGCAGTCGAGGACTTCGAACTGGCGGTCGGGATCTGCTTCGCCGGTCAGGAACACGATGGGCAGAAGTTGTTGGTTTGGCTGCTGGCGGATCATCGCGGTCAGGCGCATGCCATCGAGCCCTGGCATGTGCAGGTCCATCAGGATCAGGTCCGGGCGGTGTTCACTGATGGCCTGCTGCACACCTTCCACATCCATCTGCACGAAGGCCTGCATGCCGGCGCCATGCAGCACGCTTTGTGCGAACAATGCCTGCGAGCGGTTGTCCTCGACGATCAATACGCGGTACGGCGTGTCATCGCCGACGTCGCTGGCCATGGCAGCCGCAGCTGCGTCGGCGCCGGGTTTGAGCTGTGCCTGCACGGCTTCGGTGGGCGGCGCATTGCGCACGCTCCAGCGCTGCCAGTAATCGGCGGGTGGGGTTTCCGCGCGTAGCGGGCGGTTAGCGGCGGTAAGAGTGTCGTTGCTGGCCATCGATGGGGATTATGCGGTCACGGGGCGGGTGGCAGCGAGTGGTTACCTGGTTTGGATGGTGCTGAAGCTGGCGCATCGGTGCTGGCGAAGACGCGCTTGAGTCCACGCCATAGCATGCGCCAGACCAGCCATACCGTCAGCGCACCGATGATGCTGGCGCTGAGCACGAAGATCAGCGCCAGCCACGGGTGTGCCAGTGCCAGCGCCAAGGCACCGATCACTACACTGTCCTCGGCAAACGAAGCCACCCAGTTGCTGGCAGGTTCCGGAGAGGTGTTGAGCAGGGCGCGGGTGCCGGCTTTCAGGCCGTGGCTGGTCAGCGCGATGCCGGCACCGGCAGCCAATACGCCGGTACTCAGTTCGCCATTGGGTGACAGGGTGGCAGCGGCAAGGAACGCGCCGGCCGGGACCCGCGCCAGGGTCTGCAGCAGATCCCAGATCGAATCCACGCCGGGGATCTTGTCGGCAAAGAACTCGGCCACGGCCAAGGCGCCGGAGGTGCCCAGCACCCACCAGGATTCGGTGGCCTGCAATGCCGGCGGCAGGTCCACCCAGCCCATCAGCCCGGCCATGCCGACGCCGAAGACGGTGAGGTAGACGCGGATGCCTGCCAGCCAGGCCAGCAGGATGCCGATGACGAATACGTGGGCTTCTGTCATGGGAAGTGATTCAGCCGGATACTGTGAGCAGGATCGCAACTATCGAGCATGCCTGCGGTGATTGCCAGCCGCCAGCGCATAAGCGCATGTACATAAGTGTCGTTTACACTGGTCCGTCGTTTCAGACCGAGCACGGGTGTCGCCCTTCCGGGAGCACTGGAGCCTGCCATGACCAACCGACCTTCCTCACGTTTCCAGATCACCCCCCGTGGTGGCGCGGCCCCGCGTCCAGGCTGGGTGCCGATCGCTGTCCTGGCGGCGGCATGGCTGCTGTCGCTGCTGCTGGTTGGCTGGTTGGCGGCACGCTACGCCTCGCCTGATGCCGGCGGCATGCGCGAAAAGCTGCGCCAGAGCGAGGCCTTGGTCGGCCAGCAACGCAGCCAGCTGGACGAACTGCGCCAGCGCCAGGCTACGCTGGAGGCCTCCGACAAGATCAGCCGCGCTGCCAACAGCGAAGTGCAGACATCCTTGGGTGAGCGCGACGAAGAGATTGCCGGCCTGCGTGCCGACGTTGCCTTCTATGAACGCCTGGTCGGTTCCACCAGCCAGCGCAAGGGGCTGAACACCCATTCGGTGGAGTTCACCCCGGAAGCGGCCGGTACCTGGCATTACAGCGTGGTGCTGACCCAGAATCTCAATCGTGGTGCGATCAGCCAGGGCCAGATGCGGTTCTCGGTTGAGGGTGTGAAGGACGGAAAGCTGACAACCGTCAGCTGGGATGACCTACACCAGCGCAAAGGCACGCCGGGGCAGGATTATTCCTTCCGCTATTTCCAGCAACTGGACGGTAGCGTGATGCTGCCCCGGGATTTCACACCGCAACGTGTGCGAGTCTCCCTGTCCGGATCCGGGGGGGGCTCCAACCAGACATTCGATTGGAAACTCGCCGGCAACGGCAGAGGGGAATAAACATGTTCAAAAGCAAGTCCAAGCACGACACCGATCTGGCCGTAGACGCCCTGATCGGCTCCCAGGTGGAAATCCGCGGCGATGTGGTATTCAGCGGCAGCCTGTACGTTGAGGGGCGCATCATCGGCAAGGTGATTGCCGAAGAAGGCGCCAAGGCCATGCTGACCCTGGCCGAGCACGGCCGCATCGAGGGTGAAGTGCGCGCCGCCGTGGTGGTGCTCAGCGGCAGCATGGAAGGCGATGTGCACGCCAGTGAGCGCATCGAATTGACCCCCAGCGCCCGCGTCACCGGCAACGTGCATTACACGGTGGTGGAAATGAGCGCCGGTGCCCAGCTCAACGGCCGCCTGCTGCACACCGCGGCGATGGCTGCGCTGCCGGCGCCGGAAGCCAAAGCCACCGAGAAGTCCAAGAAAGCTGAAGCCACTGCAGCTTGAAACAGGGGCTTGCCGCCCCCATCCTGAGCGCCATGAGCACCTTAGTTTCCCTGCCCGGCGTGCAGCCGGCGCCTGATTACCAGTCCTTGGACCGTCCGCTGAACTTCACGCCGGCGGCTGCCTCCAAGGTGCGTGAGCTGATCCAGGACGAGGGCAACGCAGCGCTCGCCTTGCGTGTCTATATCCAGGGCGGCGGCTGTTCCGGCTTCCAGTACGGTTTCGAGTTCGATGAAAACCGTGCCGAGGACGATCTGGCGGTGGTCACCGAAGGCGTGACCCTGCTGGTCGATCCGCTGAGCCTGCAGTACCTGATGGGTGCCGAGGTGGATTACAGCGAAAGCCTGACCGGTGCCCAGTTCGTGATCCGCAACCCCAACGCCCGCACCACCTGCGGCTGCGGTAGCAGCTTCTCGGTCTAAGCCGTTCTGGCCGTACTGCGGCTGGTTGCGCTTGCTGTGCTTTGTCGTCAGGCTCTGACGGATGCTGAATTCTGAATCCCGTTTTGTCGGGCACGCCTTTGTCGGCGCGCCCTTGGACCGTGCCGATGCGCTGCGTGCTGATGCCGATGCATTGGCCGCTTTATGGCCGACCGCGCAGGTATTGGTGCTGGACGTTGATGGCACTGCGTTTGCCGACGATGACCGGCAGCCGGCCTTGTTCAGCGGCACCGATCTGGGCGGTGGTCCGGGCACGGCGATCTTCCTTGGCTTGCGTGAAGGCCGCGCCTGGTTTGTCGCCGAGGCGGCGACGCTGGCGGTCAAGGCACCGCAGCGCATGGACCTGCGCCAGGCCGCAGTGACCTGGCCGGCCGAGGTGGCCGACGTGTTCTGTTATGCACGCGGGATGTCGTACTGGCATTCGCGCAATCGATTCTGTGGCGTTTGTGGCTCGCCGGTGCGATTTGGTCGCTTCGGTTTCATTGGCCATTGCGACCAATGCCGTACCGAGCACTACCCACGCGTGGACCCGGCGGTGATCGTCGCGGTCGAAAACAATGGCCGCTTGTTGCTGGGCCGGCAGAGCAGCTGGGTCGCGCGCCGCTATTCGGTGCTGGCCGGGTTTGTCGAGCCCGGTGAAACCTTCGAACAGACCGTGGCGCGTGAAGTATTCGAGGAAGCGCGGGTGCGGGTGATCCACGCGCAGTACCAGGGCACCCAGCCGTGGCCGTTCCCGGGCGCCTTGATGGTGGGGTTCCGTGCCAGCGCGCACGATGACGTGCCGACCGTGGATGGCGAGCTGGAAGACGCGCGCTGGTTCAGTGTCGAGGAGGTCGGCGCGGCGCTGCAGCGTGAGAAAAATGACGACGGGCAGGGCATCCTGCTGCCGCCGCGGCTGTCGATCGCGCGCACCCTGATCGAGCAGTGGTACCAGAGTCAGTGCCGTGGGGGCTGATGGCCGCGCAGCTTGCCAGCCGTTGCAATGCTGGCAGGGCCTACAATCAGGGGCCGGAGGGATCGCATGTTCACAACCTTGGTAGCGGT
Organism: Stenotrophomonas sp. STEN038; assembly: GCF_056759895.1. NCBI lineage: Bacteria > Pseudomonadati > Pseudomonadota > Gammaproteobacteria > Lysobacterales > Lysobacteraceae > Stenotrophomonas > Stenotrophomonas sp. STEN038. The sequence goes on along the minus strand of NZ_JBRRDW010000022.1, from coordinate 37,688 downwards.
AATCGCAGCGCTGGTGCTTGGCCATCTGGCCCCGTCGCTGCTGGCGACGTTGCGGGATTGGCGCTGGTACGGGCGTTGCCTGGGCTGGCTGCGTGCCCAGCTGGGTGAATCTGCCGCGCGCTACAGTGTGTTGCTGTTGATCGCGCCCTGCGTGGTGTTGGTTGGTTTGCTGCAATGGGCTCTGGCCGAGCGCCTGTTCGGTCTGCCGGGGCTGTTGTTTGGTATTGCGGTGTTGGCGCTGTGCTGGGGCCCGCGCGATCTGGATCGCGATGTCGAGGCGGTGATCGATGCCGAGGACGAGGCCGCGGCAGCGCTGGCGGCATCCCGGCTGCAGGCTGCGGGCGGCAGCATGCGCGAGGACGCGCCGGGTCTGGTCGAGGCGACCGCGATCAATGCACTGCGGCGCTGGTTTGCACCGCTGTTCTGGTTCCTGTTGCTGGGGCCGTTGGGTGCGGTGTTGTACCGGTTGTTGGCGCAGTCCTCGCAAGGCCTGCAGTCACAGCTGCTGTCCACTGAAGAGCGGCGTTCCGGTGATTTGTTGCTGGCGGTGCTGGAATGGCCGGTGGCGCAGCTGATGACGCTGTCGATGGCCTTGGTGGGCAATTTCGACACGGTGTTTTCGGCTTGGCGTCGCGCCGCTGGCAACCGCTGGGCGCTGCAGCTTGGTTTTCTGGCCGAGGCGGCACGCGCCAGTGTTGGCGCCGAGCTGGTCGAGGAGGCTGAAGAAGCGCGACTGGCCGGGCAGGTGCCTGCAGACGAACGTTACCCTGAACTGCGCGATGCGATGAGTCTGGTCTGGCGCATGTTGCTGCTGTGGATGACGTTGCTGGCGTTGCTGGTGATTGCCGGCTGGGTAGGCTGAAGCAGGCGATTGGGGAACACCCCTGGCCTGGGCAAGCGCAGCACACCATCGGTTGGTCGGAGGTATCTCCGGCTGTCCGCCAAGTGCTCCGGGTGCGCTGTACTCAATTGGGCTGCACCACCGTGCTTTGTCGTTGCGCGTAGCGATACCCGGTGGCCGCTCGGGCTTTCAGGTTGGCGCGAGCAGGGTAAAGGGGAACCATGGCAGGTTGCGCGCGAGCCAATACGAAGGCAGCAGGAACAGCCAGAGCTTGGGCTCCATGACTACTCGCATCAGCGGATGCAACCAACGCGGCTGCCAGCCGGCTGACCACAGGGTCATCAGCGGAATCAACGCCAGCGTGATGAGGCCGAGCGGATTCATAGAGAAGGCCCGGGCCAAATCGCCGTGGGCCAATGCATGCAGTGCGCGGGTCAAGCCACAGCCGATGCAATAGTGACCGGTGAAGGCGTAGAACATGCAGGGCGGGAACGGGTTGCCTGCAGCATTCGGATCGAACTTCCACAACAACCACGCACCCGCCGGGACGGCGACAGCCATCCCGGCCAGTGCAAGCTTGTGGCTGGTTTTAAGCGTCAGCGCCAAGGTATTACTGGTACTGCTGCAGCATTTCCATGTAACCGGCACTGCCGACCATGGCGAAGTAGCCGATGTTGATCAGCAGGCCGAGGATGGCCATGCCGGTAGCAACCCAGCACCAGGTCTTGGCGTTGTTGGAAGCGCGACGGGCGCCTTCCAGGTCACCCTGGTTCAACAGCGTGTTGACCTTGCTGGAGAACACGATCGCAACGATGCCTACCAGGCCCAGTGGGCAGCACAGGCAGGTAGCCAGAACAGTGGCGATGATTGACCACGCCAGGTGGTTGGGAATGCTGGTGTTGGTGTTGACGGCGTTCATCCATTTCTCCGATAGGACAACAGGGGGGTTACTTGGACTTGCAGGCATTCGCCGCAGTCAGCGGCGAGATGATCATTGTGGCGATCCAGCACAGGGGCCACGTGATGAAGCCGATGAAGACAAAGCACAGCAGGAAGTTGACGAAGGCAATTGCCCAGTAGCCGAACATGATGATCAGCCCGGTGGCGACATTGCCCGCATACAGGTGGCCAATGCCGAAAACCTGGAAAAACCCCGGCAGCACTTCCAGCAACGCTGCTATTCCGCCGGATTTCTGCGGGTGATAGTAGTGGTGCACCTGCTGCGGCGCGGTTGGCGGCGCAGGTGGTACGGCTGGCAGTGATGGCGTGGCGTTGTCCATATATCCCCTTGCTCCTTGGCTGTGCTGCGGTCCCCGGCAGGCACATAGGGGGCTAGCCTAGCCACTTGTCCTATTTCTGGAAAGTGGTTTCCCCTACTCAGGCCTCATCACCACGCAACTTGCGGACCAGGATCTCGAGCTGCGGGGCATCGGTATGGGCTCCATCCACCGGCGGCCCGGCGACCACCTCGATATGCGCACGGAAGCGGCGCGGCACCCGCATCTGCCCGAGCCGGGAATCGCGGCGGCTCCACATGCTGGACCACATGCCCTTCAGCGCCATCGGCACCACCGGCACCGCGCGCCGGGCCAGGATCTTCTCCACCCCGGACTTGAAGGCGGCAATCTCGCCGTCCTTGGTCAAGGCACCCTCGGGGAAGATGCAGACCAGTTCGCCTTCGGCCAGCGCCGCATCCACCTCGTCGAAGGCGCGCTGCATCAACGCAGCGTCTTCCTTGGGGCTGGCGATCGGGATGGCCTTGGCGGTCTTGAAGATCCAGCGCATCACCGGCACGTTGAAGATCCGGTAATACATGACGAAGCGTGCAGGGCGCGGGATCACCGCTGACAGGATCAGCGCATCCATGTAACTGACGTGGTTGCAGACGATCAGCGCGGCACCTTCGTCCGGCACATTGTCTTCAACGCCCTTGACCCGCAGCCGGTACAGGGTGCGCACCATCACCCAGCTGAGGAAGCGCATCAGGAACTCGGGCACGATGCTGAAGATGTAGACCGCGACAACGATATTTGCGATGGCCAGCGCCAGGAACAGCTGCGGGATGCTCCACTTGAGCACGCTCTGGGTGATCAGGCCCAGCACCGCTGCGAGCACGATGAAGCCGGAATTCTGGATGTTGAGCGCAGCGAACACGCGCGACATCTCCGATTTCGGTGTGCGGCTCTGGATCAGCGCGAACAGCGGCACCACGAAGAAGCCGGTGAACAGGCCGATACCGAGCAGGTCGATGATGATGCGCCAGCTGCCGGCTTGCTGGACGAAGCCGGCAACATCCAGGCCTGCCACTGTCACCGCGCCGGTGCGCGCGAAATACAGATCCAGCAGGAACGCGCTCATGCCGAAGGCGCCCAGCGGCACCAGGCCGATCTCGACGATGCGCCCGGACAGCTTTTCGCACAGCAGCGAGCCGACGCCGGTGCCCAGCGAGAACAGCGCCAGCGCGAAGATGTACAGCACCTCGTCGCCGCCCAGGTTCACCACCGCATAGGTCGGCAACTGCGAGGTCAGCACGGTGCCGAAGAACCAGAACCAGGACACACCGAGGATGGCGTTGCGTACCGCCTTCTGCTTTTTGGCCAGGCGTAGCACCACCAGCGATTCGCTGATCGGGTTCCAGTTGATCTTCAGTTCGGGTGCGCCGGCATCCACGCGCGGAATCATGCGCGCGGTGATGTTGCCGATCAGGGCAAGTGCGATGATGGCCACGGCAGCAACGATGGGGCCATGGGCACCGGCCAGCGCGAAGATCATGCCGCCAGCAATCATGCCGGTGAGGATGGAAATGGAAGTGCCCATTTCTACCAGACCATTGCCGCCGGTCAGTTCCTCAGGCTTGAGGATGGACGGCAACACCGAGTATTTGACCGGGCCGAACAAGGTCGATTGCAGGCCGGTGCAGAACAGCGCCACCAGCAGCACCGGCATGTTCTGGGTAAGGAAGCCGACTGCGGCCAGCGACATCACCACGATCTCCATGGTGGTGGTGATGACGATGAGCTTCTGCTTTTCCAGCTTCTCGGCGATCTGCCCGGCGAGTGCCGAGAACAGGAAGTAGGGCAGGATGAACAGCGCCGGTGCCAGGTTGGTGTACAGCGTGCGTTCTTCGCTGCTGACGCCCAGGTAGAACAGCAGGCCGATGATCGCCTGGCGATAGATGTTGTCGTTGAACGCACCCAGCGCCTGGACGATGAAGAACGGGAGGAAACGGCGCTGCTTGAGCAGGGCGAACTGGTTGTGGCCGGACATCGTGACTCCTCGGTGCTGCGCGGCACATTAGCAGAACGGCATGGTGGTATTGGTCAAGCCGGGCGTTGCATTGCAGATGTATCTCAAGCGTCGCTGGCGGGTAACAGGCCCAGCAGCGCACGGGCCGCTGGGGTCGGATCGGCACGCCATACCGCGCAGGTGCGGAAACGGAACAGCTCTGCCAGTGGCCGTACGACCGTGCGCTGCATGCGTGCGGCCATGCTGTCCGGCACCACCGCCACCGCCAGGCCGGCGGCGACCAACTGCTGCTGCAGCTCGCTGTGGGTGACCTCGTATTGCAGCTGCGCCTGGATGCCGCGTTCGCGCAGGGCGTCGTCGAGCATGCGTCGCACCCCGGCGCCGGGTACCAGGGCAGCCAGGGGCAGGCCTTGCAGCGCCTGCAGCGGGATTGCCGCGAGACTGGCCAAGGGATGATCGATGGGCATCACCAGTGACAGGCCTTCCTCGTGCAACAGGCGGTGCTGCGGCGGCAGGCTGATCTGTGGGCCAACCCCGACCAGCGCCACGTCCAGGCTGCCTTGCTCCAGCTCGGCCAGCAGCACATCGCTCATCCCGGCCTTCAGGTGTACCTCGACGGCAGGGTGGGCGGCCCGGAACGCCGACAGCAGTGCCGGCACATCAACCACATTGAGCGAGGTGATCTGGCCGATGTTGATGCGGCCACGCACTGTGCCAAGGGTCAGCGCCATTTCCTCCTGCAGGCGTGCGGCCGCCTGCAGGGTCAGCCGGGCGTTGTGCAGGAACACCTCGCCGGCAGCGGTGGGCCGTACCCGCCGGTGGCTGCGCTCGAACAGGCGGGTGGCGAAGGCATCCTCCAGCCGCGCGATCTGGTGGCTCAGCGCCGACTGCACGGTGTGGCAGCGGGCCGCTGCAGCGGTGAAGCCGCCTTCCTCGGCCACGGCGACGGCGAATTCGAGCTGGCGCAGGGTAAACATGCCATCACTGAAACAGATGGATGGGATGAAAACAATACATTGGCGTCATTGATGGCGGCGGCCCAGACTTGCCCCTGTTCCCGCCGTGGCCTCCCCCATGAATACCCCCGCGTCCCCATCCCACCACCGTCCGCTAAGCCAAGCCCAGGTCCTGCTGCTGGCCGCGGCCACTGGCCTGATCGTGGCAGGCAACTATTACGCACAGCCATTGCTGCAGATTCTGGCCGAGGCCTTCCGGATCGGCGCCGATGAGGCGGGCTGGGTGGTGACGGTGGCGCAGCTGGCCTATGCCGCCGGCCTGCTGCTGATCGTGCCGCTGGGCGACCGGGTGGAGCGCCGCCGCCTGATCGTCGCCCTGTTCGTACTGGCAGCGGTAGGTCTGGCGATCAGCGCCACCGCCACCCACTTCGTGCAGTTGCTGGCGGGCACGGCGCTGTCCGGCCTCAGTGCGGTGGCGGCGCAGGTGATCGTGGCGCATGCGGCAGGGCTGGCCGAGCCCGAACATCGCGGGCGGGTGGTCGGCACCATCATGGCCGGCCTGCTGCTGGGCATCCTGTTGGCGCGCACCGCCTCCGGCGTACTGGCCGGGCTGGGTTCCTGGCATACGATCTACTGGGTGGCCTGCGTTGCCTTGGTAGTACTGGCGGTGGTGCTGGCGCGGCTGCTGCCGGCGCATCAGCCCAGTGCAACGCTCTCTTATCCGCGTCTGATCGGTTCGGTGCTGGCCTTGCTGCGCGATGAGCCGCTGCTGCGTCAGCGTTCCGTGCTGGGCGGCTTATTGTTTGCCGGTTTCAGCGTGTTCTGGACGCCGCTGGCCTTCCTGTTGTCGGGCCCGGCTTATGGTTACTCGATTGCCACCATCGGTTTGTTTGGTTTGATTGGTGCGGCCGGCGCATTGGCTGCCAGCAGCGCCGGCAGGCTGACCGATCGCGGTCATGGCCGCGCGGTGGCGCTTGGCGGCCTGCTGATGATGTTGCTGTCGTGGTTGTTGCTGGCGTTCGCGCCGGTGTCGCTGGCGGCGCTGATCGTGGGCGTGCTGTTGCTGGATATCGCCGTGCAGGCAGTGCACATCAACAACCAGAGCGTGATCTACCAGCTGGATGAAAGCGCCCGCAGCCGCATCACCTCGGCTTACATGACCTGCTACTTCATCGGCGGTGCCAGTGGTTCGGTGCTGAGTACGATGGCGTGGACGCGCCATGGCTGGAACGGCGTCTGCGCGCTGGGCGGCATGTTCGCGGTGATTGGCCTGTTGGTGTATTTCATGCCAGCCCGCAAGCAAGCCGCAAAGAATGTGGGAGCGGCATAAGCCGCGAAGCCGATAACGCGACCGTCGCCGAAGGGTGTGCATGCCAGGCTTTTGTAGGAGCGGCGTAAGCCGCGAAGCTGGCAACCATTCCGTTGACGGATCGTCTGCGCACTGGGCTGTAGATTGGTGGTTGAGGACTGACGCCAAAGCCAAAGCCAAAGCCAAAGCCAAAGCCAAAGCCAAAGCCAAAGCCTCCCCCCATCCGCCCTCCGGGCACCTTCCCCCGCAGGCGGGAGAAGGGACAGCGAATAGCAGCAGCCAAAGCCACAGCCACAGCCACAGCCACAGCCACAGCCACAGCCAAAGCTAAAGCTAAAGCAACAGCAACAGCCACAGCCACAGCCACTACGCCGGCAACATCGCCTCTTCCGCTGCCGCCCTCAGCTTCGGCAACAGCCGCAACATCAAGGCCAGCTGGGTACGCACCAGCCGCGACTTTTCATCGATCTCGTCCGGCATCTGTTCCAGCGCATCGGCCAGTGCTATCTCGTCTTCCTGCGCTTCCGCCGGCTGGCGCCTGCTCAAGGCTTCAGACAATGCAGCCAGGGACTGCTGCAGCTGCCGATGCCCACCGGCAACCAGGGCATCCTCGTTGACTGCATCCGCTTGCGCGCGATGTGCGCCCAGCGCCGACAGATAACCGAGCAAGGTGTTGGAGAGCCCAAGAAAACGAAAACCCGCATCCAGATTGCCGCGTGCATAGCCCGGCTCGCGCAGCATGTTGGCCAGGGCCACCGACAGTGCGACGTCGGCGTTGTGCATGTCGCGGCGCGCGATGCGGTAGGGCAGATCGTCGCGCATGCCGCTGCGGTATTGGCCCAGCACTTCATCCAGATAGGCGGTGCTGGTCGCGACCACCTGCGCCATCACCTTGTGCAGGCGCCGCCCTTCCCAGTCGGGCAGGATCAGCAGCGAGGCGATGGCGGCGATGATGCAGCCGATCAAGGTGTCGAGGAACCGCGGCCAGATCAGCACGAAGCCGTTGCCGATCAGGTTGAAGCACAGCAGTGCCATCACCGTGATTGCCGCTGTCGCCAACAGGTAACGGTCGGTACGGGTAAAGAAGAACAGCAGTGCTGCCGCCAGCGCCAACAGCAGTTGCAGGCCGGTGCCGGGGAACAACTGCATCAAGGCCCAGGTCACGCCCAGACCGAGCAGGGTGCCGGCGATGCGTTGCACCAACCGCAAGCGGGTTGCGCCGAAGTTTGGCCGGCAGACGAAGACGATGGTCAGCAGGATCCAGTAGCCATTGTCCGGGTGCACCAGTTTCAGCAACGCGTAACCGGCGATCAGCGCCAAGGCGATGCGCACGCCATGGCGGAACAGCAGCGAGCCCGGGGTCAGTGCCTGGCGCAGGCGCGTGCCCATTTCGCGCAGGGTGTGTGGCGAGGAATCACGCAGGCGCGTATCGATGCCTTCCAGTGGGGTATCGGCCAATGCCGCCTCGGACAGCTGCCGCTCGATGTTGGTCAGGTTGGCGGCCAGCAGCTGCAGCGAGCCAAGCAGGCGCGTCCACTGCGGATTGCGCTGCTCGCGCAGGTATTGCAACGAGGACTGCAGGTCCTGGCCGGCGACGCGGGCGCGCTCGCCATAGTCGAAGGGCTGGCGCAGGCGGATGGCCTCCCCCAGCGACTGGCAGGCCCTGCCCTGCAGCGACAACAGGCGCCGGCAGCGGTACAGCACGTCGCTGTGGAAGAAAGCGTCGGCCAGCGCTTCATACGGGTAGTGCGAGGAGCTGGCGCGCTCGTGGAAGTCCTGCGCCATGTAATACAGGCGGAAGTACAGGCCCGACTGCACGCCGGGGCGACCGGAGCGGCCAAAGCGGCTGAGGATGGCGGTCTTGGCGATGTTCAGCGCCTGCACCACGCGCACGTTCTGCTCGGCCAAGGCCAGCCGGCGCGCTTCCAGATCGCCTTGCCTTACCGGTTCGAACAGGTCGGCCTTGAGCTGCAGGTACTGGCCGAGTTCATGGAACAGCCGCGCCAGACGTTCGCGTACCGGGCGGTTGGCGAACATCGCCGTCCACAGGATCGACAGCAGCCCGTACCAGCTGGCGCCAACCAACAGCGGGATCACCTCGCGCAGTGCCTGTTGCTGGCTGGCGTTGTGGTGCTGGTCCATCGCGATCATCGCGTAGATCGCCAGCGTCACCGTGGCCTGGCCGATGGAGGCGTAGCGCTCGCCCAGCGCGCCGAGCAGGGTCAGACCGAAGGCAGTCAGCGCCAATGCACTGATGAAGGGAACGGGGTAGGCGAACAGTGCGATGACCGCCGCCGCCGCAGCGGCAAAGCACAGCAGCGACAACAACACGGATTTTGTGCGGCCCCACCAGTTGTCATCGGTCTCGGCGATGGCGCTGGCGATGATGCCCAGGAACAGGCCGGGGATGGCTTCGATATGGCCGTCATACCAGCCATAGGCGATGGCGGCAGTGAGCGCGATGAACACGCGCAAGCCGTAGCTGGCTTTTTCGTGGGCCCAGAGTTGGCCCAGGTGGCGGTCGAGACGGCGCATGCCGGGAGCGGGTACTCGCTGTGATCAGGCTGTCAGCTTGCGGTGCCGCCGCGATGCAGGCAAGCGCGATCCGTCTGCAAGTACGCGGGAATCAAGCTGCAGCGTTGGCCGCCCGCATGAAATCGAGGAACACGCGCAGCTTGGGTGCCAACTGTTCGCGCGAGGGGTAATAAAGATGGAAGCCGGCATAGGGCGGTTGCCAGTCATCCAGCAGTCCTTGCACGCGACCAGCGTCGATGTCGGTGCGGGCGATGGCTTCGAATATCTGCAGCAGGCCAAGCCCGTCGCGCGCTGCCTGCAAGGCCAGGGTGCTGTCGTTGAGCAGCAGTGGCCCGCTGACGTCGAGGGTGAAGTCGCGGCCCTCACGGCTGAACTCCCAGGGCATCACCCGGCCATTGCTGTTGCGGTGACGGATGCAGGCATGGCCGATCAGCGCTTCAGGCGTCTGCGGCGTGCCATGCCGTTGCAGATAGTCCGGCGCGGCGACCACCGTCCAACGCATTGGCGGCCCCAACGGCACCGCGATCATGCCGTCGGCCAGCGCTTCGCCCAGGCGGATGCCGGCATCGAAGCCCTCGCCGACCACATCGACCAGCGCTGCCTGCATCGACAGTTCCACTTCCACCTGCGGATAGGCGGCGTGGAAGGCGGGCAGGTGTGGCAGCAACAGGTACTCGATGGCGAAACGTGGCGCGGTGATGCGCAGCTGGCCGGTGGCGACATCGCGGTTGGCCTCCACCGCATGCAGGGCCTCGCCGATCCGGGCCAGCGCCGGGGCGGTGTCCAGCAACAGGCGCTGGCCGGCCTCGGTCAGGCCAACCCTACGCGTGGTCCGCTGCAGCAGACGGGTGCCGAGCCGGCGCTCCAGGTTGCGGATGGTCTGCGACAAGGCCGACGGCGATACCGCCAGTTCGACAGCTGCCTGGCGGAAGCTGGCATGCCTTGCGACACAGGCGAAGGCCGCCAGGGCTGGCAACAGGCTTGGGTCTACTGTGAAGTCAGGCTTCATGGTCAATACGGAGTATCCGCCTTTATCGACATAGTGGCGAGGGCCTACAGTTGCCTTCGTCCTTTCCCCGTTGGAGTTGCCGATGAAAACTCGAGTTCTGGGCCGCAATGGTCCCGTCGTTTCCGCGCTTGGCCTGGGCTGCATGGGCATGAGCGCGTTCTATGGCGGCCGTGGTGATGACGCCGCCTCGATTGCGGTGATCCATCGCGCGCTGGAGCGTGGCGTGACGCTGTTGGATACCGCTGACATGTACGGCCCGCATACCAACGAGGTGCTGGTTGGCAAGGCGATTGCCGACCGTCGCGCGCAGGTGTTCCTGGCTACCAAGTTCGGTGTGCGGCTGGATGCCAATGATCCGCAGGCGCGCGGTGTCGATGGCCGCCCGGAATATGTGCAGTCGGCCTGCGAGGCCAGCCTGCAGCGTCTGGGTGTGGATCATATTGATCTGTACTACCAGCACCGTGTTGATCCGCAGGTGCCGATCGAGGACACCGTGGGTGCGATGTCGCGTTTGGTGGAGCAGGGCAAGGTGCGTTACCTGGGCCTGTCCGAAGCGGCACCGGAGACGATCCGCCGCGCGCATGCGGTGCATCCGATCACCGCGCTGCAGACCGAGTATTCCTTGTGGTCGCGCGAGCCGGAGCAGAACGATGTATTGGCTACCGTGCGTGAACTGGGCATTGGCTTCGTGCCGTACTCGCCGTTGGGTCGTGGTTTCCTGACCGGTGCGATCCGCAGCCCGGCCGATTTCGAGGAAGGTGACTACCGGCGCAATTCGCCGCGCTTCCAGGGCGAGAACTTCGATCGCAACCTGGCCTTGGTGGAGCAGGTCAATGCGATTGCCGCCGACAAGGGTGTGACGCCGGGGCAATTGGCGCTGGCCTGGGTGTTGGCGCAGGGCGATGACCTGGTGCCGATTCCCGGGACCAAGCGTTTGCCGTATCTGGAAGAGAACCTGGGTGCGCTGGATGTGGTGCTGGGTGCCGAGGACCTGGCACGGATTGACGCGGTGTTCCCGGTGGATGCGGCGGCGGGGCTGCGTTACCCGGCGGCGAGCATCGGCAGCGTGCATCGGTAGAGCCGAGCCCTGCTCGGCTGAGGCTTTCCCGATAAGGTCCCTGCCGAGCATGGCTCGGCACTACGTTTCGGCTCCCTCCCTTGCACGCAGTGCAGGGGAGGGCTGGGGAGGGGTAGCTTCTGCGGCATTGCCGGTGAAGCCCCTGCCGAGCATGGCTCGGCACTACCGTTTGCGTCTCGCTTACTGCTGCTCGCGTGCGATCGCGCGCCAGCCGATGTCGTTGCGGTGGAACTCGTTCGCCCAGTGGATCTTGGCTACACCTGCATACGCATGCTTTTGCGCATCACCAACGCTGTCTCCCAGCGCGGCAACACACAACACACGGCCGCCGGCGCTGACCACATTGCCGTCAGCATCCAGTGTGGTACCCGCATGGAATACCTTGGCACTGGCCGGTACATCACTCAAACCGCTGATCACATCACCGGTGATCGGGTTCTCCGGATAGGGCTTGGCAGCCAGCACAACACCCAATGACGGACGCGGGTCCCACTGCGCTTCCACACCTGCCAGCGCGCCATCAATGGCCGCTTCGACCAGATCCACCAGGTCTGACCGCAGGCGCAGCATCACCGGCTGGGTTTCAGGGTCGCCGAAGCGCACGTTGAATTCGATCACCTTCGGCGCGCCAGCGGCATCGATCATCAAGCCGGCATACAGGAAGCCGGTGAACGGCACACCATCGGCGATCATGCCGGCCACGGTCGGTTCTACTACTTCGCGCATCACACGGGCATGCACTTCCGGCGTTACCACCGGTGCCGGCGAGTAAGCGCCCATGCCGCCGGTGTTCGGGCCGGTATCGCCATCACCAACGCGCTTGTGGTCCTGGCTGGTGGCCATCGGCAATGCGATGCGGCCATCGACCATCGAGATGAAGCTGGCTTCTTCGCCTTCGAGGAATTCCTCGATCACCACGCGTGCGCCGGCATCGCCAAACGCATTGCCGCTGAGCATGTCATGCACGGCGGCCTCGGCTTCTTCCATCGTCATCGCCACGATCACGCCCTTGCCGGCGGCAAGCCCGTCGGCCTTGATCACGATGGGCGCGCCCTTCTCATGCAGGTAGGCCAGCGCGGCATCCACTTCCGTATGCACGGCGTAGTACGCGGTAGGAATGCCGTGACGGGCCAGGAAATCCTTGGCGAAGGCCTTGCTGCCTTCCAGCTGCGCGGCCGCGGCGGTCGGGCCGAAGATGCGCAGGCCTGCCTCACGGAAGCGGTCGACCACGCCCAGCACCAGCGGTACTTCCGGGCCAACCACGGTCAGGCCCACGGCCTCGTCCTGTGCCAGCTTCAGCAGGCCTTCGATGTCGTTGACCTTGATCGCGACATTGCGGCACTTGCCTTCGGTGGCGCTGCCAGCATTGCCGGGGGCGACGATCACTTCGCTTACGCGCGGTGATTGCGCCAGCTTCCAGGCAAGTGCGTGTTCGCGGCCGCCAGAGCCGATGACGAGGATTTTCATGGGGTCAGTTCCTGTGGGGCATCAATGGGGAAGGCAATGGGAGGCTTTCAGCGTGACTTCGAAGAACGTCGCGCCACTGGCATCCACGAAGCGCCGGCGCACGCCGCCGCCAGCGGCATAGACCGGCTGCAGTGCCGGTTCCCTGCACAGCTCGGTGATGGCTTCGTCCTCGTCACGGCGCAATGCGTCGAACACGTCGGGCTTGGCCTTGGCCATGGCCACGCTGGCGCCAGGAAAGCTCACCACGAACACGATATCGTCGCCATGGCGATGCGCCGAGGCAGTGATCAATCCATCGCGGTAAGGCGCCGGCAGTTGCTTGTCGAACGTGGCGAGTGCGGCGTGCTGGGCATCGCTCAGCGTGCTGTTGCCACAGCCGGCGAGCAGGACGGCACACAGGCCGGCGGTGACTGCGAGAAGGGCGTTACGCATCAGGTGCAAGCCTCCAACTGCATGGTGGAAGGGATCAGGTAGCGCGATTGGGCACTGTCGTAGGCGATGCTGTGGCTCTTGTTCACCGTGCCGGCACAGCCCCGACCTTTCTCCTGCACGCGCAGCGGCCAGTTGGCGAGCTGTGGCTGGCTGTTGTCGGGTACCGCGTCGAAATTCAGGTCCAGGCGCCCGTGCGAGCAGTTGCCGGAGGCATTGCAGTCAATGGCATTGCGATCATCCAGATGGCTGCGCAGCCAGCCTGCGCTGGATAGCTTGTCGTTGCCGTCGAACAGGTACCAGGCGCGATTGCGCATTGCCGCGCCAACCACCACCAGTTCATCGTCGACCTGGAAGCCCCAGACGTTTGCGCCCATCTGCAGCGTGGTGACGCTGCCCGGCTTGCCGCCGGTGCCGCTGCCCTGGCCGGGCAGTTCGGCGGCGATGCGGACGCCGTCATCGGCGGCACGCTGCAGGACGATGAAATCGGTGCTGCCCAGTTCAATCGGGCTGGCGTCGTCGTAGCTGGTGCAGATCGCCAGCATGCGGTAGTTGCCGTTCTGCACGTTGATGCTCTGGTCGGCGCAGATTTCGCGATGCACTGGACGTGCCTGACCCAGATCGGCATCACTCAGTTGCTGCGTCCATTGCCCCTGCAACTGCACGGCGCTGCCATAGCGTTCCTGCAGTAACGCCATTACCCCAGCCTCGTAGCTGAGCTTGGGTTTCGCTGCAGCAGCGTCGTTCTGTGCGGGCGTACCCTGCTGGCACGAAGCCAGCAGGGCGGCGGCGAGCAGGGAAATCAAACGCGGGAAAACCCTGGTCGCCATGTGCCAGCTCTCGGTAACGGAATCAGTGACGGAAGTGGCGCACGCCGGTGAACACCATGGCGATGCCATGTTCGTCGGCAGCGGCGATTACTTCGTTGTCACGCATCGAACCGCCCGGTTGGATCACCGCGGTGATGCCGGCCTCGGCTGCTGCATCCAGGCCATCACGGAACGGGAAGAACGCATCCGATGCCATCACCGAACCCGGCACGACCAGGCCTGCATCCGCCGCCTTGATGCCGGCGATGCGGGCCGAGTAGACGCGGCTCATCTGGCCAGCGCCCACGCCGATCGTGCGTTCGTCCTTGGCGTAGACAATCGCGTTGGACTTGACGTACTTGGCCACGCGCCAGGCGAACAGCAGATCGCGCGTTTCGGCTGCGGTCGGCGCGCGCTGGGTGACGGTCTTCAATTCGTCAGCGCTCATGCCGCGGTTGTCGGCGCTCTGGATCAGCAGGCCCGAACCAATACGCTTGGTGTCATAGTTGTTGCGCGCATCACCGGCCGGAATGCGCAGCACGCGCACGTTGGCTTTCTTGGTGGCGTAATCCAGTGCGGCCGGCTCGTAGTCCGGTGCAATCAGCACTTCGACAAACTGGCGGTCGAGGATGGCTTTGGCGGTGGCCAGGTCCAGCGTGCGGTTGAAGGCGAGGATGCCGCCGAACGCACTGGTCGGGTCGGTGTTGTAGGCCATCTCGTAGGCGGCGCCGACATCGGCTGCCACGGCTACACCGCACGGATTGGCGTGCTTGACGATGACGCAGGCCGGCACCTCGAACTGACGCACGCATTCCCATGCGGCATCGGCATCGGCCAGGTTGTTGTAGCTCAGTTCCTTGCCCTGCAGCTGCACGAAGGTGGCCAGGGTGCCCGGCACCGGATACAGGTCGCGGTAGAACACGCCGCTCTGGTGCGGGTTCTCGCCGTAACGCAGGTCCATGACCTTGATGAAAGAGGAATTCATCTGTGCCGGATATTCATTGCGCACCGGCACCGAGGCGCTGGTGTCAGTCACGGCCGACAGATAGTTGCTGATCGCAGCGTCGTACTGGGCAACGCGGTTGAACGCGGACACCGACAGTTCGAAGCGCTTGGCGGCGGACAGCTTGCCGTCGTTGTTGGCCAGTTCGGCCAACAATGCGTCGTACTGGTCCGGGCTGGTCGCCACGGCGACGCGGGCGAAGTTCTTGGCAGCGCTGCGCAGCATTGCCGGGCCGCCGATGTCGATGTTCTCCACCGCGTCGGCGAGCGTGCAGTCGGCCTTGGCGGTGACCGATTCGAACGGGTACAGATTCAGCACCAGCAGGTCGATCGCGGCGATGCCATGCTCTGCCATCACCGCGTCATCGGTGCCGGCACGGCCGAGCAGGCCGCCGTGCACCATCGGGTGCAGGGTCTTGACCCGGCCGTCCATCATTTCCGGGAAGCCGGTGACATCGGACACGTCCTTGACCGGCAGGCCGGCCTCGCGGATCGCCTTGGCGGTGCCGCCGGTGGACAGCAGCTCGACGTTGCGGGCAGCCAGGGCACGGGCCAGATCGATCAGGCCGGTCTTGTCGGAAACGGACAGCAGAGCCCGGCGTACGGGCAGCAGATCAGAAGACATGGGGAGGCAGGGGGAAGCGGAAGCGGGCCCATATTGTAGCCGCGCGGTCACACAGAAGCAGGGTGTAGTGCCGAGCCATGCTCGGCAGAGGCCTTTCAAGCAATGCACATGTAGTGCCAAGCCATGCTCGGCAGGGGCTTTCCCAGCAATGCAATGTAGTGCCGAGCCATGCTCGGCAAGGGGCCTTCCCAGCAATGTACGACGGCGGGGACTACCGGTAACGCTTCTGCCGAGCATGGCTCGGCACTACAGACAGCCCGAGGCTTACGCCAGCCCGTATTCCTTCAACTTCTTGCGCAGGGTCGCGCGGTGAATGCCCAGCAATGCCGCCGCGCGGCTCTGGTTGCCTTCGCAGTGGTTCAGCACTTCCACGAACAACGGGATTTCCATCTCGCGCAACACGATCTCGTACACATCGTCGGCGTCGCAGCCGTCCAGATCGCGCAGGTAGCGCCGCACGGACTGGGCAACGTGTTCGCGAAGCGGCGGCTTCGGAGCGCCACGACTGGTGTCAGGACGGGTGGGGGCAGCGTTCAAGGAGAGTTCCCGGGTTCAGCAAGGTCGGGCGCGTTGGCCCGGCATGGGGGAGGGAGTCTAGCGCGTGGGCCGTCGGCCTGCCACGCATTGTCCCGCGTTTACTGAAATTCGAAGCTGAAGGCGACGGTGGCGGCGGCCGGTTCGCGCAGCCGGAACGACACCTGCGCACTCTGCCCAGGCTCCAATCGCGCCAGTGGATCAGCGCCTGGACCCAGGTATTCGGCCGGCTGCAGGGTACGCCGGCCGATCACCCGACCGTCGGCATCGGACAGCGACAGGCGCAGCGCCGGCCAGGCCTGTGCCCAGCGGGCATCGTTACGGAAGCTGGTCTGCACCTGCAGCGCACCTGCCTGCCCGGGGACCGGACGGATATCGCGGCTGAGCATGCTGAACGCGCTGGGCTCATGCCACGGCGGCAATGAGCAGCGCAGCACGCTGCACAGGCCGCTGACCAGCGGCCGGGTGCCGGCATCGGCGGCCAACGTGGCGCGGTCGGCCAGAATGATCTGCAGGCCAAGCAGCAGCGCCAGTGCCAGCACCAGTCCCCATTGCCAGCGCGGGGTATCGGCAGGCGGTGCCGCATGCGCGCGGTTCGCACGCGCGAAGCTGGGCGCAAGGACAGCCGGCGATGCGCCGTCTTCCGTCGGCTCCGTGTCCTCGCTGCCAGCGTTGCCACTGATGACGGCAGCTTCCGGCAGGACCAGCTCGGGTTGCGCCGCTTCCAGCTGCGGTACTTCCGCGTGCTCGGCTACCACGTGCTCGGCTGCAGCCGGTTCAACTTCAGCCCGCTCGACGTCGGCCTGCACCACTTCGGCGTGATCCGCCGGCAAAGGCAGATCAAGCGCCAGCGTCGCCTGTGTGTCATCGCTCGTCGCTGCAGCAGGCGCGCCTTCCGGCGTGCCTGGCTTGGGCGAACTCGGCTTGGCCGGACCTTGCAGGAAGGTGGCCAGGGAAGGCTGGGTCGGCGCGGTTTCGTCAGTCATGGCAGGGCTGGCTGAGGCACTGTCCCCATTCAAGCACGGCGCACGCCGGTGATGCGCATCCAATCGCCATCCTGGGTGGCTTCAAGCTGGTCGAACCAGGCGGCGTAGCGTTCCAGCAGCTCGTCTTCCTGGCCGTGCAGGATGCCGGACAGGGCAATCTGCCCACCGGCCGCGACGCGTGCGGCCAACAGCTCGGCCAGCGCGTCCAGTGCCGAGGCCAGGATGTTGGCGACCACCACCGGATAGGTAGCAACCGGCTCGTCTTCCGGCAGGTAGGCGGCGATATGCACGCCGTTGCGCTCGCCGTTGTCGTGGGTGGCGATCAGCGCCTGCGGGTCGTTGTCCACGCCCACGGCATTGGCGGCACCCAGCTTCAGCGCGGCCAGTGCGAGGATGCCGGAGCCGCAACCGAAATCGAGCACGGTGTTGCCGGCCAGCTTGCCCTCGGCCGAGAGCTGGTCCAGCCAGCGCAGGCACAGCGCGGTGGTCGGGTGGGTGCCCGAGCCGAAGGCCAGGCCCGGATCCAGGCGCACGATGGCGGCATCTGCCGCCTGCGCGGCTTCCGGCAGCTCATGGTTCCACGGCACGATCCAGGTGCGCTGACCGAACTGCATCGGCTGGAACTGGTCCAGCCAGGCGCGTTCCCAGTCTTCATCCTGGACGGCGCGGAAGCTGGCGGTGGTCCATTCCAGGCCCGGGTCGAAGGACTCCAGCGCCGCCAGCAGGGCCAGCGCATTGGTATCGGCCGGGAACAGCGCGCTCAGGGTCAGCTCGTTCCACAGCGGGGTTTCGCCAACGCCCGGCTCCAGGATCGCGCGCTCGTTGCTGGTGTCCGCATCGGCGTCGAGCATGGTCACTGCCAGTGCGCCGACGTCGTCGAGGGCATTCTCGTAACGGGGCTGGGTGGCTTCGGTGCAGCGCAGGGTCAATTCAAGGAAGGGCATGGCGGCGTACGGCAACGGCGGGACAGGGCACGCATCCTAGACGAGGCGGGCACCAATTGCGCGTTCAGCTGGCTGGTTCAGCCGGTCTGACCGTGGGTATTGATAGAATCCCCGACCTATAACCGTGTAACCGGCTGACGCCTTCCCATGCTCTCCTTGCTGGCCAGAAAACCCTGGTATCTGTTGGTGCTGCCTGCGGCGGTGCTGATGGCTGCGCTTGGCGTTCGCAGTGGCAACCTGCTGCATGGCGATACGGCGGAGGTAGCTGCGGCAGGCAATGCCAGCCCTGCCGAGCTGGGCACGCCGTTGCTGGCTGTAGTGGCGCCTGAGCCTGAGCAGTCCACTGCGGTTGCGGCGGGCTTGCCGCTGGACCTGCGCGCTGCCTTTGAGAACGGCAGCGATCTGTTTGCCTATGCCCGGCAGCTGCAGGCTGCTGCGGACGCGGGCAATGCCGAGGCCGGCTGGATGGCCAGCCGCATTTACGATTACTGCGGCGTGTTCGCAATGGACCCGTCGGGCTACGCGCTGGACAGCGCCGCATTGCAACGCATGGACCTGGATGCCATTTCCGCGATGCTGGCTGCACGCGGCAAGGTGCGCCAAGGCTGCGCGGGTTTTACCGCTGCAGATGGATTGGGCCGCGGACGTCTGCTGCAGCAACGGTTGGCTTCGGCCAAGGCCGGCAATCTGGCGGCCGAGGCAGCCCTGTTGTCGATGGGTGAACCCCTGAGCGAGGACCCCAAATACCGGCGGGAGCTGGTGGAGCGGGTGCAGTCCTCGCAGGACCCGGAGGCTTTCCTGGCGATCTCCGGCGCAATGGGAACTGCAGCCGCTGGTGACGATGCCTACAGGGGCATGGTTGCCGGCACCCAGTTCAGCCAGCTGGCCTGGCAGCTGGCTGCCTGTCAGCTCGGTTTGGCCTGCGGGCCCAACAGCGCCTTGATGGTGGCCTATTGCGCCAATGGCGGGATCTGTTCGCGCGATCCGCAACAGGATTTTCATTCATTCGTTTACGACGCTGCGGTACCGCGGCAGGGTGTGGAAAAAATGAACGAGATGGTCAGCAGCTTGCGCAAAGCGCAGCGAGGTGTGCGATGAACTACCGACGTTTCATACACGGTGCAAAGTTCTGGGTCTGGGTTGTTTTGTTCGTGGCCTACTCGGCGGGCGCGGTCGGCGTGGTGCTGATCGATACCTATGAAGATCGTTACCGAGCGCTGTCCAAGATCAAATTGACCAGCGTCAAATCCGACGCGGACCTGCGTCGTGCTGGCGCTACCCAGGCCGCAGCGGTGTACCGCGCGCAGAGTGGCATGCCGTTCAATACCTTGCAGCCCGGCAGCAGCTTCCAGATCGTATGGCCCGATGGTTCGGTGGAAACGGTGACGGTGGTTGATCCGAGTTCGCCGCTGGGCACCGAGCCGCTCAAAGGCAGCGCGGTGGACGCCGAGTAAGCCGGCGTTTCCAGCAGGCACAAAAAAGGCGGGAATCCCCGCCTTTTTTGTGCCTGTTTGTTTCTGTAGTGCCGAGCGATGCTCGGCACTGCGAGCCCCTCTCCCGTGTACGGGAGCGGGGTTGGGGTGAGGGCTGGAGCATTACCGGTAAAGCCTCTGCCGAGCATGGCTCGGCACTACCGGTGCTGCCGCCGATCAGGTCAACGCGATCGAGCGGGTCTTGCGCTCGGCCAGGCGCTTTTCCAGGTAGTGGATGTTCTGCCCACCGGCCTGGAAGCCCTGGTCGCGCATGATGCGCTGCTGCAACGCGACGTTGGTCTTGATGCCGTCCACCACCATCTCGCTCAGCGCCACCCGCATGCGGGCAATGGCTGTTTCGCGGTCCGGACCGTGCACGATCAGCTTGCCGATCATCGAGTCGTAGTTCGGCGGCACCTTGTAGCCGGCGTAGATGTGCGTATCAACGCGCACACCCGGGCCACCCGGCGGATAGAAGCCGGTGATCAGGCCGGGGCTGGGAATGAAGGTTTCCGCGTCCTCGGCGTTGATGCGGCATTCGATCGCATGGCCGTGCAGCACCACGTCGCTCTGCTTGATGGTCAGCTTCTGGCCGGAGGCGATGCGCAGCTGTTCGGCAACCAAGTCGATACCGGTCACCATCTCGGTCACCGGATGCTCCACCTGCACGCGGGTGTTCATTTCGATGAAGTAGAACTTGCCGTCTTCGAACAGGAACTCGAAGGTGCCGGCGCCGCGGTAACCGATGCGGATGCAGGCTTCCACGCAGACCTTGCCGATCTGCTCGCGCAGTTCGGAGGTGATGCCCGGTGCCGGTGCTTCTTCCACTACCTTCTGGTGACGACGCTGCATCGAGCAGTCGCGCTCACCCAGGTGGATGGCGTTGCCTTGGCCGTCGGCCAGCACCTGGATTTCCACGTGACGCGGATTTTCCAGGTACTTCTCCATGTAGACCTCACCATTGCCGAACGCCGCCTTGGCTTCGGACTTGGTGGTCTCGATGGAGGCCTTCAACGCGCCCTCGGCGTGCACAACGCGCATGCCGCGGCCGCCACCGCCACCGGAGGCCTTGATGATGACCGGGTAACCGATCTCGCGGGCGATCTTGGTGTTGGCGACGATGTCTTCGCCCAGCGGGCCGCCCGAACCGGGCACGCACGGCACGCCGGCGGCCTTCATCGCGCGGATGGCTTCCACCTTGTCGCCCATCAGGCGGATGGTTTCCGCACGCGGGCCGATGAAGATGAAACCGGACTGCTCCACGCGCTCGGCGAAGTCGGCGTTCTCGGACAGGAAGCCGTAGCCCGGGTGGATGGCCTGGGCGTCGGTGACCTCGGCCGCGGCGATCAGCGCCGGGATGTTGAGGTAGCTCTCCGACGACGGTGCCGGACCAATGCAGACCGACTCGTCGGCCATGGCCACGTGCTTGAGATTGCGGTCAACGGTGGAATGCACCGCGACCGTGCGGATGCCGAGGGTGTGGCACGCGCGCAGGATGCGCAGCGCGATTTCACCCCGGTTGGCGATGACGACTTTATCCAGCATGGCCGGCGCCTCAGGCAATCACGAACAGCGGCTGGTCGAATTCAACCGGGCTGCCGTTCTCGCCGAGGATGGCCACCACGGTGCCGGACACTTCGGCCTCGATCGGGTTGAACATCTTCATCGCTTCGATGATGGCCAGGGTTTCACCGGCCTTGACGGTCTGGCCAACGCTGACGAAGGCCGGCTTGTCCGGCGAGGACGACGCGTAGAAGGTGCCGACCATCGGCGCGCGCTGCACGTGGCCTTCCGGCAGGGCATTGCCCGGCTTGGCGGTGCCGCCGGTGGAGGCTTCGGTCGGACCGCTCATCGGCATGGCCGGGGCGGCAGCAGCCGGGGCGGCTGCATAGACCGGTGCCGGCGCGGCGACGAAACCACCGACCGGGTTGCGCGACAGGCGGACGGATTCTTCGCCTTCCTTGATCTCGATTTCAGCCAGGTTCGACTCTTCCAGCAGGTCGATGAGCTTCTTGATTTTGCGCAGATCCATGAGGGCCTCTTTGGTTGCAGTAAGTCAGTAAGGAGAAGGCGCGGTGCGCCCGGGTCAAAGTTCGTAGAAATCGCGCAGCTGCCGGGTACGGTCCTGCGCGTGGGTGGTGAGGCAATGCATCTTCGCGCCATTGCGCGAGGTGCCATCAGCGTGGAACGCGTAGACCGCGTCGCAGTCCTTGTCGCGCAGCTGGATCCAGGCGCGCTGTGCCTCGATCAACTGCTGCTCGGCAGCGGCGCAGTGCGTGCAGCTGCCATCAGCGGCCTGCTGCTGCAGCTGGCGGCGTGCCAGCTTGTAGGTGGTGTTCAAGACCGTGTCGGCGTCAGCGGCACGGTCAGACGCGCACAGGTCGCTTTCCATCGTGCTGGTGACGTTCGCGCAGTCGATGCCTTCGGCGGCGCGATCCAGGTTCTGCGCATGGGCAGCTGCCAGCGGCAGGCACGCCATGGCCATACCCGTCAGCAAGCGTGGCAGCGTGTTCACGCAGCCGCTCCCACGCGCGCCAGTGCGGCGTCCATCGCATAGCGGTAGCTGTCGGCGCCAAAGCCACAGATCACGCCCACCGCCTTGTCGCTCAGATAGCTGTGCTGGCGGAACGGCTCACGCGCATGCGGGTTGGACAGGTGGATCTCGATGAACGGAATCGCCACCCCGGCCAGCGCATCGCGCAGGGCCACCGAGGTATGGGTGAAGGCGGCGGGGTTGATCAGGATGAAAGCGGTTCCATCGGCACGCGCAGCCTGCACCCGGTCCACCAGCACATGCTCGGCGTTGGACTGCAGGTGCTCGCTCTGGTGCCCCTGTGCCTGCGCCTGTGCGGCCAGCGCAGCGTCGATCTGGGCCAACGTGGTGTGGCCGTAGACGTCGGGCTCGCGGGTGCCCAGCAGGTTGAGGTTGGGGCCGTGAAGGACCAGCAGTTTTGCCATGTGCCAAGGGTCGGCGGGGAAGGGCGGCAGTGTGAGGGAAGCGGGGAATGCTGTCCAGTTCGGCGAAATTAGCAGTGTTTTAATCGTTTGTTTGAATTTTGGGCTTTACTGGGACCGCCTGCGGTGCGGTGTTTCAGTTCTGTCTTGGTAGGCCTTCGGTACGCCTGCAGCAGCCTGGCCAAGAGTAGCCCGCGTGCGCGATGCGCAGAACTTGCGGGGAAATGAGCGAAGTTGGGCCTTCCCCAAGACCCACGGCGACCAGAGCCTCTCTCCCGCTCGCGGGAGAGGGGTTGGGGTGAGGGCAGAGCGAAGTAGTCATCTTTGATCTGCGGGTAAACCATCGGCGCCCGGCTTTAAGCGCGATGAAGCCAAAGCCAAAGCCAAAGCCAATGCCAAAGCTCCCCTCATCCGCCCCTCCGGGGCACCTCGCTCCGCGCCCCAGCCCCGCGTAGCACGCGGGGCGTACGAACAGTCACGTGCCTACGGCCCGTAAACGCCTGTTCTTAACCCCGCAAGCGGGAGAAGGGCGGCAAGGGCCCCGTGTCCGATCTGTGCTCGGCGACTGTCCACCGTCTGCCAGTAATCGTTGGTTAATAGACGACCGGTCTATTCGGAGTAAGCTCCACCCCATGAACCTCTCTCCAAAAGCCCAAGCCACCCGCCAGCACATCCTGGACACCGGTTATCGGCTGGTCCTGCAGAAGGGCTTTGCCGCCCTCGGCCTGCAGGAAATCCTCAAGGCCTGCGCCGTGCCCAAGGGCTCGTTCTATCACTACTTCGCGTCAAAGGAAGTGTTCGGCTGCGAGCTGCTGCAACAGTACGTAGACGGCTACGGCTGCAAACTCGAACAACTGCTCGCCGAACCCGGCAACGGCCGCGAACGGCTGATGCGCTACTGGGATGCCTGGGCGCGTGACCCGGCCGATCCGGCGCAGGGCTGGGCCGAAGAGTGCCTGGTGGTGAAGCTGGCCGCCGAAGTGTCCGACCTTTCCGAGGACATGCGCCGCGTGCTCGACCAAGGCGTGCAGCGTCTGCTGCAACGTATCGCCGCATTGGTCGAAGAAGGCCGCGCCGACGGCTCGCTGCCGAGCGGCAAGCCCGCACTGGATGTCGCCCGCGTGCTGTACCAGATGTGGTTGGGCGCGGCCCTGCTGTCCAAGCTCAGCCAGGACCGCCTGCCACTGCAACAGGCACGCGAAGCCACCGAACACCTGCTGTTGTGCGGCAACGCCGTCGCAATTTCCACCCCCACCCATTGAAGGCACTGCCATGAATGTTCTGTTCGTACTGACCTCGCACGACCAGCTCGGCGACACCGGGCACAAGACCGGCTTCTGGCTGGAGGAATTCGCCGCCCCGTACTACGTGTTCAAGGATGCCGGCGCCACCATTACCCTGGCATCGCCGGCCGGCGGGCAACCGCCGCTGGACCCGCGCAGCGATGAGCCCGATGCCCAGACTCCCGCCACCGACCGTTTTCGCAGCGACCGTGACGCGCAGCAGCAGCTGGCCACCACGCTGCCGCTGAAGCAGATCGACGCCAGCAAGTTCGACGCGGTGTTCTATCCCGGTGGCCACGGCCCGCTGTGGGACCTGGCCCGCGATGGCGACTCCATTGCTCTGATCGAAACCTTCGACCGCGCCAACAAGCCGCTCGGCCTGGTCTGCCATGCCCCCGGCGCACTGATCGCCGCACGCGCTGCCGACGGCAAGCCGCTGGTGGCTGGCCGCAAGGTCACCGGTTTCTCCAACAGCGAAGAAGACGCCGTCGGCCTGAGCGCGGTGGTGCCCTTCCTGATCGAAGACGAGTTCGCCCGCCTCGGCGGCGACTACAGCAAGGGCCCGGATTGGGCGCCCTACGTGCTCAGCGACGGCCACCTCGTCACCGGCCAGAACCCGGCCAGTTCCGAAGCCGTGGCCAAGGCGCTGCTCGCACAACTGGCCTGAGCCCCGTAGCCCGGGTAGGCGAAGCGCACCCGGGAAACAAGCGATCAATCAATGACCCCGAATGCGCGTCCCACCGACGCACCCAACGCACCCATACAAGGAATCACCAATGAAGATCTTCTACAAAACCCGCGCCACTGCCACCGGCGGCCGCGCCGGCCGCACCGCACTGGACGACGGCAGCCTCGCCCTGGATCTGGCCCTGCCGGGTTCCGGCAAGGCGGGCGCAAACCCCGAACAACTGTTCGCCCTCGGCTACGCCGCCTGCTTCGACAACGCCTTGCCGGTCGCCGCCAAGCAGCTGCAGTTGCAGCCGGCAGGCACCGCCACCTCGGTGGAAGTCGGCATCGGCCAGACCGCTGA
Source organism: Stenotrophomonas sp. STEN038 (assembly GCF_056759895.1). Lineage (NCBI taxonomy): Bacteria > Pseudomonadati > Pseudomonadota > Gammaproteobacteria > Lysobacterales > Lysobacteraceae > Stenotrophomonas > Stenotrophomonas sp. STEN038. The sequence continues at coordinate 13,178 of NZ_JBRRDW010000022.1, read as the reverse complement.
AGGCGGCTACGCACTGGACATCGACCTGCACGTAGAAGTGAAGGGCTTGGAACAAGCCGATGCCCAGCGCCTGGTCGAAGCCGCGCACAAGATCTGCCCGTACTCCAACGCCACGCGCGGCAACGTTGATGTTCGCCTGCACGTAACCGCCGCCTGATTCACGAATCAATGCTAGGTCAGTGCATGGCGCTGAAAAGCACTTGTAGGAGCGGCGTGAGCCGCGAAGCCGACGCTGCTTAAGCGAATGGCGCCCCTGCCATCTGAAGATGTGCGTGCTTCGCGGCTTACGCCGCTCCTACAAAAGATCCATGCCGGAGCTCTGACTACGGCTATTCCTCCAGCAACAGGAGACACACATGCGTAGCGCCATCCACACCACCTTCGGTGAACCCGCCGACGTGCTGGCCTTGGGCGATAGCCCCATCCCGCAGCCCGGCCCCGCCGAAGTACGGATCAAGACCCTGCTTGCGCCCATCCACAACCACGATCTGTGGACCGTACGCGGCAAGTACGGCTACAAGCCCACGCTGCCAGCCATCGGCGGCAGCGAAGCCGTAGGCATCGTTGAAGCACTGGGCGAGGGCGTCGAAGGAATCGCCATCGGCCAGCGCGTCATGGCCGCATCGGTACACGGCACCTGGGCCGAATACTTCATCGCACCCGCACGCATGGTCATTCCAGTGCCTGACGGCATCGCCGATGAAGCCGCAGCACAGCTGATCGCCATGCCGTTGAGCGCGTTGATGCTGCTTGAGTTCCTGCAGGCCGAACCCGGCCAATGGATCGTGCAGAACACCGCCAACGGCGCCGTCGGCAAGACCCTGGCGATGCTCGCTGCCGCACGCGGCGTGCACGTGCTCGGACTGGTGCGCCGCGATGCAGGTGTCGATGAACTCAAGGCACTCGGCATCAACAACGTGCTGTCCACCACCCAGCCGGATTGGAAGGCGCGCGCACAGGCACTGCTTGGCGACACCCTCGCACACGCAGCCGTCGACTCCATCGGCGGCCAAGCGAGCGCGGATCTGGTGTCACTGCTCGGCGACAACGGCACGTTGGTTTCGTTCGGCACCATGGCCGGCGAAGCGATGCAGATTCCCTCTGGCGACCTGATCTTCAAACAGGCCACGGTGAAGGGCTTCTGGGGCAGCAAAGTCAGCCAGCAGATGTCGGTTGAGAACAAGCGTCGACTGGTAGGCGAACTGCTGCAGCGTGTGCTGAGTGGTGAGCTGGAACTGCCGGTGCAGGCGATCTACGGGCTGGGTGATGTTGCTGAAGCGGCTACTGCAAGCTTGCTGCGTGGGCGTAAGGGGAAAGTACTGTTACGTCCGTGAAGGGGCCAGCTTGGAAAAAAAAGCCACGCAGACATGCTGCGTGGCCTTTCCGGTTCTGATGCTATCGGCTGTCGCTTTCGATATCCGCTGGTGGCGATATTGCCTCTTGTCAGGGCGGAGCGGAAATGTGGCTATTCGCGGATTCTGTCGCGCAACTCGGTGGCAATCCGATATGCGATCACATCTGCATTCTCATTCAAGGGCGGAAGATGGATACCGCCTTCGCCGCCGACATGAGCGGGCCCTCCAATATCTTCATCCCACAGTGATCCATCATCGTTGATTGCAAAGTAGCGGTCCTTGCTCAGATCGTGACCCAGTAGCCGCGAAAGATGCATCCAAACCCAAGCTTGTTCTGGCGTTTGCTCATGGGTGCTGATCAGTTCCTGCATCGCGTGAATATCGCCTTCTTCTGCTGAAATGGTGAGCCAGTACTTCAGCTTCGCCATGTCGCCATGTTCTGCGGCGAACTCAGCCATGCTGGTTGGATCCATTGACTCATCTGGATCCCGCTCGAGTATTGCTGGATTTCCATAGCGTTCAGCGGCTTGTGTGAGTGCACGGATATCCCCGTCTCTGGCGGCGGCAAACAAGTGGTAGCGGTACTTCTCTTCAACGCGCAACGGGGCGGCATCGATGTCCGAGAAGCTGACGTAAGCCACTGTCCACGTGCCTTCGCGCTTTACCTGACGTCGAAGTCGCGCTTGTTCATCACCATAGAACTCAGCCTCATCTTCGAGCAATTTGGCTATGGCTAGATGGGCGCCGGTCACACCACGTATTGCAGCTGCCTCTAAACCGCTGCGCAAAATCGGCTGTTCCTCATTTGCGACCCTGCAGAGGTAGTTCCAAACCCATTCCAGGGGGCTTGATTCGTCCTCGTCTGGGGAGCCTTGACCATCGATTGTTCTTATTAGCTCTTCAAATCGCAGTGATGCGTAGCCAGACTCAAGCAGGAAATCGGGCAGGGCTTTGGTGACTTTTGGGATGTCGTCAGCAGGGATGTGAAGTTCCAAGCATCGTTCCCGCAGAAGGTTCGCACTGGGCCGAGTTCCCGTTGCACGAAAAGGGGCGTCGCACCAGATGGCGTCATGCTGGAATGCAGCAAGTGTCTTATATCCGGTCGCGGCGGCGAGAAGTTCGTGTACGTGGCTACGCTTGATCGATGAAATGCCACGCGCCTCCAGGTAGGCGTGTGCCTGATAGGCCATTTCTTTGATGCTCATGATCCGTCCTCGTTGTCCAAGCTGAACCGGTCAGAGCGCACACGTTTAAAACACCGGCAGCTGGGCCAGAAGAAGGAGTGAACAGCATGACGTCAAACCTGTTTTTGCTCGTGTGCAAGCAAGGCGGGCGCCGCAGATAGCTTATACGTGTTCGGGTTGAGACTTTCAATCAACCCGCCGTAAGGGCAGGGGGCGGGTTCTCTAACCCCGAAACCGCTCAAGAACCCCCGCCGGATAATCCCGCTGGAACGGCAGATCCTTGCGGTGCGCATAGCCGATGTAGCAATCACAGCGCTGGTTCGGGCAGCCGCGCGGTTTCAGTTGGGCCGCAAAGCTGCCGTCGTACAGATTGCCCAACGGCTCGGCGACGAAGTGGCAGCGTTTGACGTTGCCGTCGCCATCCACCGACACCACGTTCTCGCCGGTGAAGCAGGGTGCGCCGAGGCTTGCCGAGGGTTCGAGGTTGAACAGGAAGTGCGGGTCCACGCGTTGCAGCTGCTGGATCTCGGCATCGCTGTAATAGCCGGCAGGGCGCTCATCGTAGGCGTTGATCCACATCGGCACCTCGTCCGGCAGCTCACCTCGCAGCAGCTGGATTTCTTCCAGATGCTCACGCATCGCCACCATGCCAACCGTGTAACGCACGCCACGCCGGGCCAGTTCATTGCAGCGGGCCAAGAAGGCGGCGCGGGTTACCTGCCCCGGGTGGTAGGTGCACCACAGCGCGAAGCTGTCGAGATTGACCTCGTCCAGCCAGCGCGTGCCGATGCACAGGTTGGTCTGTATCACCACGCGGCGGACGTGCTGCATATGGCTCAGCTGCACCATCGCATCGCGGTAGTGGCGGCGCACCAGTCCCTCGCCCCACGGCGTGAACAGCACCGACAACTCCATCGTCTGCCGCTCCGCCCAGTCGACGAAGCGCGCAAGGTCCTCGGCGTCGCGGCGCAGGGCGGCGCGGGTGTCGTAGGTCTTGGCGAAGGGGCAGTACGGGCAGTCGTAGTTGCAACTGCTCAGCCGGCCGCGATAGAGGATGGAAAGATGCATGCGCGGCTCAATCCAATTGATAGTCGCGCATGCGCTCGGCCACGCCGGTGGAGATCAGCCACGGACCAATGGTGTCGGCACGGGCAAGCCCGGTGTCGTTCAACGCAACCAGTGCATCCTCGCGCGTGGCCAATCCTTGCTCGAACAACTCGTCCAGCTGCGGAAGATCGTCGAAGCACTCCGTACCGAAGCGCTCGCGGTACTGCGCAAGATCCAGGCCCGGCTGCGCCAGCAGTGACTGGATCACGAAGCGGCGGCGGCGCTCGTCCTCATCCAACCGCACGCCGTAGTCGATGCGCGCGAAGGAAGCCTCATCGCGTTCCAGGTAATGCGCAAGAATATCCGCCACCGAGCGGCGGCTGACACCGTATTCGCTGGAGTAGTGCAGGCCGCTGGTATACGAGCGGGCGCCACAGCCGATGCCGACCATGCCGTCGCTCTGGCAGCAGTACGCCGGCCCGCCGGAGTCCGGTGCGTTCGCCGCGCGGAACATGCGCATCGAGACCTGCTCATAGCCCGCGGCAAGCAGACGCTCGCGGCCGGCTTCATACAGTGCCAGGCGGTTGTCCACCGACTCGGGATGAATGACGAAGGAGCGCTTGCCGCCTTCCTTCGCACCGATGCGGTCCAGCCCGGTATGTGGGCGCACGTACAGCGGATAGAGGTAGAGCTCTTCCGGCTGGAAGGCGAGGGCGCTGTCGATCGAGGTCAGGAAGCTGGCCACGGTCTGCCCGGCAATGCCGTAGATCAGGTCCAGGTTGAGCGTTGGAATACCCGCCGCACGAATCTGCGCGATGGCTTCCTCGACCACCGCGCGTTGCTGCGGGCGCACCAGCGAGCGCACTTCCGCATCGCTGAAGCTCTGGATGCCCATGCTGACGCGGTCGATGCCGGCGTCGCGGCAGATCTTCATCTTCGCCGCGTCCACGGTTTCCGGCGACACCTCGATGCCGGCAGGAATCGAATGCAGGTCGATGTTGGCGTGGCGCTGCACGAAGTCGAACAGCCGCTGCAGTTGCGGCGCATCCAGGTAGGTAGGCGTGCCGCCGCCCAGCGCGAAGCGCACGAAGCGGTGTTCACCCAGAGCTCCGGAAGTCACCCGCAACTGCTTCTCCATCTGCGCCAGATAGGCTTCCACCTGTGCCGGCGCCGGCCGCGCCATTGCGAACAGATTGCAGAAGCCGCAACGGTAGCTGCAGAACGGCACGTGCAGGTATAGGAACAGCGCATCACGCGGTTCACTCGCCCAGGCATCGGCAAGCAGCGGCGGCTGGGTGATCGGCCGGTACGCGGACTTGTGCGGGTAGGAGTAGGAATAGGCCTGGTAGGGCTCGAGCCGCAGCAGCTCTGACAAACGATGGGCGGTCATGGGCTCAACACAAAATGCGCATAGGGGACGTTCATCACCGTCTCGTGGGCGAGGCGGTGGCCGTGGAAGCCATCCTCGCCGTAAGCAGTGCCATGGTCGGAACAGAGGATCACGAAGGCCGGCCCACGCGCACGCAAGGCCGCGAACAATGTCGCCAACTCGCCATCAACGTAGCGCAGCGCGGCGCAGTGGCTGTCCAGTCCATCCGCGTCGCAGCCGGGCAGGTAGTGCCGGTTCGGCTGGTGGATGGCCGAGACATTGATGAAGAGGAAGCAGCGTTGGTCGCCCGCTGCCTGCAGGCGCTCGCAGGCCAGTGCCACCTGGCGTTCGGTGGAGTCGATCACGGTCACGCCGAGCTCAGGCTGCCAGTGGCTTTCCTCGAACAGGCCCGGCAGCTGCGAGCCCAGCGCATTGCGACGGTTGAAGAAGCCGACGCCGCCGATGCAGATGCTGCGGTAGCCCTGGTCACGGAAGCCGCCGATGATGTCGGCGCGGCCGGAGAACACGAAGGTCTCCGGCACGATGGTCTCGCTGCCTTCAAACTCCAGCGCGAACAGGCGCGGATGCGGGCCCGGACGTGCAGGCGTGGGCAGGAAGCCGGCAAAGAACGCCGAGTGCGCCGCATAGGTGAAGCTGCCCGGCGTATGCCGCAGCTCCCAGCCATCGGCCGGCAGGTGCGGCGCAAGCACCGGCAGCTCGCCGCGCTCGAAGCAGCGCTGGGCCGCATCGAAGCGCAGCGCGTCCAGGGTGATCATCACCACGTCATGGCTACCGACGATGCGGTGCATGTCGGGCAAGCGGGTCTCAAGCATGGGCGTACTCGTTGATGGCAGAACGCGCAGGCGCCAACAGCGCCTGGTCTTCGTAGGTGGTGCGCCCGTCATGGCGCAGGTCCAGCAGCAGGTCGCCGAAGCCATTGGCTTCCAGCACCCAGCTGCGCGTACCGCGCACGATCAGGTCGAAGCCGATCATGCGGCTGGCGGGGAATGCAGCTGCGGCGCTCACCGTGGCTGCTTGCAGGTGGCGGATGGCATCGGCATCCAGCAGCGCTTCCAGCTGTGTGCGCGCATTGCCCAGGTGCAGGTTGGTCAGCGCGCCCGCGCTCATCCGCGCCACCCGCTGCCGTGGCTGGCCATCCAGCGCGATCACGCGCACGTCATAGCGGCGGCCATCGCTGCCCGGCACGGTGGGCTTGGGAATCCAGCGCTCGATGTAGGCGCCCTGCTCGGCCAGCAGGTCCACCAATCGCGCGATATCGCCGTGGCGGTCGTACCGACGCTGCCGCAGCGAGTTGAACACCCGCCACCGGCCGTCCTGTTCCACCAGCTCCGCCGAGCCATAGGCGACCTCGCGCCCATCGCGGTTGCGCGCGTAAGCCAGCACGCCCGCGCCGGACGAACCGTAGCGGGCCTTGATGAAGACGCGCTCGCAGGCCGCATCGCGCAGTCGCGCGCATAGATCCTCGTAACCGCTGATCGCACCGAACAAGGGTGGCACCGCCACGCGCGCATCGGCCAGCAGGCGCTGGCAGCGGAGCTTGTCCGACATGCAGGCCAGATCGGCCGGTGCATTGAGGTAGCGCGGCCCCGCCGGAAGCGACGCCAGCACTTCGGCAAAGCCGGCATACCAGAACTGCTGATGCACCAGCTCGCCATGCGCGGCAGGCAAGGGCGCATCGCCGGCCGCGCCGGACAACTCCCAGCCACGCAGCACCAAGGCCTGATGCAGCGCAGGCGCTTCGCCGGGCGATTCCAGTTTGACGATCGCGTCCGGCGCCTGTGCGAGTGCCTCAAGCAGCCGCGCGGGCTCGGCGAGCAGGGTTTCGTAATCGAACACATGCGCGGCAGGCGCGCCCTGATCGTGCAGGGCACGCTGCAGCCACCCGATACGGCGGCTGCCGCGCGGGCCGATCAACAGCCAATTGGCCATCTTCGCCTTACTCGGACACCGCCACGTAGCGGTCGCCGTCGTCTTCTTCTTCCGGATCGTCCAGCACCACCGTGCACGGCAGCGCCTGCAGCTTCTGCTGCCAGGCTGCGGAAATGTAGTGGTGGCTCAGGTCGATGCGCTGCAGGCTGCCGAGGTTCGGGCTCTCGCACAGCGCCTGCGCGCCGACGTCGCCGATGGTGCCCAGCGACAGGTCCAGCGTCTGCAGCGAGCCCAGCCACGGCTCACCGGCCAGCCACACCGCCAGCTCATCGCTGATCATGGCGTTGCGCAGGCCCAGGTACTGCAGGCGCTCCGGCCCGATCGCCAGCAACAGGCGCTGGTAGACCGCCACATCGCCATCGAAGCCATAACCGTCATCGCCAAGCCACAGCTCAAGATGGCGCAGGGCCGGCAGCGTGGAGTTGGCGATGGCAATGACGATCTCGTTGGGAAGGCCACCGCTCTCGATCGCCAGTTCCTGCAGCGACGCATGCGTGAAGGGCTGCAATTCAAGTTCGGAGGTACCACGGATGCGCAGCGACTCCAGGCCCGGGAAGGCCTCCAGCAGCGGGTTGTAGGAGATCTGGTTGATCCACGACATCTCGCAGTCTTCGTAGGTCATGTCGCCCACGAACAGCGCCTTCAGGTTGCCCAGCTCGGCACGCCGCGCAATCAGCCCATCGATCAGACCCTGCGGGCCGTCACTGGAAGCCTCATCCCATGCACCGATGATCAGCACTTCAATCGACTTCGGATCAACCTGCTCGAAGAAGTTGGCCAGCAGTTCCTCCTGGCTCTCGTCGCTGTCGTATTCCTGCATCAAGCGGTAAGCGACATCGCCGGCTACGGCCGAGCCACCCATCTTGAAGTCAACGACTTTCTTGCCACGATAAACCTGCGTGTATTCGCCAATGGTCACGGTACGTCCTTGCCGGAATGGGTGCCGTAGCATAACCGAGAGGATGCGAATTCTGGCAGCAATGCATCACGTTCGATGGAAGGCGTACAGCCTTCGCCATTCCGTAACCATGCTGTGCTAACGCAGCAATCAAGCGCAAACAAGCAAGCAGAAGAAACGCGTAAGGAACGAGCAAAGAAACAAGCGAAGCCAGCTCAGCCCCCTCCCTTGCGCAACGCGCAGGGGAGGGCCGGGGAGGGGTGCTCTTCGCAGCAATCCAGCAGATCAAGCATCCCAAGCTTCGCAGCTAACGCAGCTCCTACAAAAGCCACCAGCAACGCAGCAGCTCAAAGCGAAGCCAGCTGTAGCCCCCTCCCTTGCGCAACGCGCAGGGGAGGGCTGGGGAGGGGTGCTCTTCGCAACAAACCAACACCTCAAGCCCCCCAAGCTTCCCAGCTAACGCAGCTCCCTCAGAACGAAGCAACCAGACCTACAACGAACTACAAACAGCCACATAGTTTCCCTGGCTGATATTCAAATACTTAACCCCGTTGTAGTACTTGTACCCAACCCCCATCACCCGATGCCCACTCTCGGTAGGGAACACCACAAACTCATACTCATCCCCAAACAGCGGATCAGCAGGCGTAAAGCTCAAATTGACCTTGTCACCAAGATCATCATGCTTCCGCTTCCAGGTCATCTTCCCCTGCAAGTCCTCGCCCAGCAGCTTCACCTGCGCCCGCTGCGTCTTGGTGTCCCAGGAGATCAATTCCGGGCCAATCGAATCACCCTCGATCTTGCAGATGGTCGTCTGGGCAAAAGCAGGCGCAGCAACGCCCAGCAGAAGAAGGGCAGCCAGGTGAGATGGTTTGAATCGCATTGAGTTAAGTCCAGTAGTTCGGGCCAGCGTTGCTCCGCAACGCCGTGCCGCGTTGTACCAGACTTGCGCAGTTGAAGACCATCGCCAAACGCACCCTCGCGCGATCACTCCGCCAGATAAGCATCCGTAGCAAGCACCCGCCCATACCCAAACACAAACGACGCCATCATCGCCGCATGCACCTGCGCAGCCGCCGCCACAACCCCGTTGAACTCCAGGTCGCGCGTAGCGCAGGCGTCATGCAGCACGGTGACCGCATAGCCCATGTCGGCGGACGCACGCACCACCGCATCCACGCACATATGGCTCATCGCACCAACCACCACCACATCCTCGATTCCGCGCGCCTCAAGCTGCTGCTTCAGATCGGTATCGCGGAACGAATTGACGTGGTTCTTGACGATCACCGGCTCATCGCCGATGGGTGCGACAGCGGCCATGATCTGCACCCCGTCCGAGCCCTGCACGAAGATCGGCGCATCACTGCTGGCAGACTCATGGCGGACATGCAGCACCGGCACGCCCTTGGCCCGCGCATCGGCAATCACGCGCACCGCATTGGTGGTGGCGGCATCAATGCCCACCAAGGGCAGCTTGCCGGTGGCGAGGTATTCATTCTGAAGATCGACGACGATAATGGCGCGCTTGCTCATGTACGGCTCCCTGATGGGTGGTTGAATGGTGTGGGAGAAGTCTCCGCGACCGGCCAGCCACCACGAAGGGGCGCTACCGACATTCTTGAGGGCTGTACCGACAGATGCGCACCGACGGTCACATCCAAGTGGGAATCCTGCTGTATCCCGGCGCCCAGCTGGCGGCGGTGCTCGGCCTGACCGACCTGTTCGCCCTGGCCGGCCGGCTCGCCAGCGAACGCGCAGCACCCGCCGCCCCCGAACTGCAGGTCACGCATTGGCACATTGAGGCGCCCGGCCAAGCGCCGCAAGCCGTCTACAGCTCAAGCCAGTCGCCAAGCAGAACACCGCAGGTGATAATCCTGCCGCCCAGCATGCAGCCGCCGATTTCCACCGAAGCCGCCGCGCCCTACCTGGGCTGGCTGCGCGCACTGCACGACGACGGCGCCACCCTCGCATCGGTCTGCGCCGGCGCATTCCTGCTGGCCGAAACCGGACGCCTGGCCGGCCGCACCATCACCACCAACTGGCAATACGCCGAACTGCTGGGCGCACGGTTTCCGGACGTGACGCTTGACGTGGACCAGATGCTCATCGACGGCGGCGACATCTTCAGCGCAGGCGGCGCCATGGCCTGGACCGACCTCGGCCTGCGGCTGGTGGACCGCTACCTTGGCGCCGCCGTGATGCTGGATGTCGCACGCACGCTGTTGATCGATCCACCCGGACGCCAACAACGCTACTACAGCAGTTTCTCGCCACGCCTGACGCACGGCGACGCCGCAGTGCGTGTCGTGCAGCAATGGCTGCACGACACCCATGCCAAGCAGGTTGCATCCGCCGAACTCGCACAACGCGCAGGGCTGGAAGAGCGCACCTTCCTGCGCCGCTTCCAGAAAGCCACCGGCATGACCGCCACCGAATACTGCCAGCGCGTACGCGTGGCCCGCGCACGGGAGATGCTGCAGACCAGTAATGTGCCGTTGGAGCGGATTGCCTGGGACGTGGGTTACAGCGACCCGGGCTCGTTCCGGAAGGTGTTCAGTCGGATTGTTGGGTTGTCGCCGGGGGAGTATCGGAGGCGGTTTGGTGGGAGGTGATTGAGTAGTGGTGGGCGGAAAAAATCGCTCTATTCTCGATGCTCTTGGCGGTAGCTTCCTTTCGATCCTTCGGCCGCTATAGGCCAGAAGCGGACATAGTCGGATTCCATAGTTGGGCCGTGCCGCGAAAAGGAGGTTGGAGGCCATCCTGCCGCCAACCGGAGTCGCCTTGTCACTTAATGGCCCGTGCGTCCTGCTGAAGTAAAAAGTCCGCCATCCCATCAGCGAGGCTGATATAGCTCTGTTCATCAGGCGGCGCTACGGGAGTCGTTGCTTCCATAGCCTCGGCAGCTACGACGCCTACTAGCAGCTCCGCCAGACCTGAATTCTCTAACTCGTCGTGATATGGCTCTCGAGTCTTGTATCCGAGCATTGCAGAAAGAAAATCCGCAGTCGCACCTGCTACGATATCTGCTAGCTGGAGCTGGGGCTGACTTGCAGAATTCGCAAAGGCTATCTTCTTGACTCGCAATGGCAGCTCCATTCGACGACCTGGATGGCCAATCTGGACAGGACTGGCATCCGGATCCATAAGCTGACGTAGCAATCCCATCGTTTCCTGTAGAGGCTTTGATGTGTCATGGATGACCGAAAACCAGCCATCCTTAATACTCATGTAGTTAGCTACCAGCGAAACGAAACTGTCAGTGGCGGGGTCAAAAGCGGTGGCGGAAGTATAGCTAGCCAGACGATTTGCCAAGGTTCCTCGAGTGCTAAAAATCCAAGGTCCAATAAGAAATTTTTCTCTATAACAACTTTCGGCTTCGTCCACCAACATATCGTAAGCAGCGTAGGCGGCATCGTTTCGCTCTCGCATCGCCTGGCCCCAAGCCTCAAGCAATTTTCCCCAGACCCCGCTCGGAAAGGCATGTTCACCAGCAAAATGAATAAGTCTGGCTAAACTCTGCACGAACTCCCCTTCGTATGCATCCAATCCACGCTCGTGCATCGCAGGCTCAATTAACTTGTCAACCAACTGGGCACTTAGCGAAAAGCGCTTATCTGCAGCACATGTCCAGAAATTCGCAGGCGAAACAATGCCAGACCTCAAGATCGCCAGAACCGACTGCTGCCCTCGGTGGCTTTTTCTCAGCTTTGCGTACTTTGCTTCGAGCTGATTCTGACTCAAGACTTTACTCACCAAGTACTCGGCAGTACTCGTTGTAATATCTGTGCAAGCAAGAGCAAAGATCGGCTGCGCTGAATCGAGGAGATTTGCTCCAGTGTATCCGGATTCGTCAAAGTAAAGCTCCACTCTCATGTTCTCCAATTCGAAATTAATTCTTCCTGGGCGTTGTAGGGGCTGAAAATGGCGCCTCGGTGCGTATGATTATGATGCCTTGCGTCCAAAAGCGGTCATAACCAGAAGCAAAAAGGCGCAGCATGCAAACGCGGGAGGGTCCGGCCCATAGAGCTAGCCACGGATAGATGCAGTAATGGAAAACTTCTCTGTCGTTCCATCAGAGCGGTTAACCCAAAAACATTTAGTGCCGTAATCGGCGCTTCGAACGCTAAAGTCAATAATGCCACAACCAATTTTTTTGACGGAATCCGGATGATTCTCTAGCGCCGCCCGCAAGAAAACTGCGTCGTCGGTGGTGACCCGGTCGCCTAAATCATAGCGAGCGAGCATTGCTTTGAGAAATTCAATGGCGTCTCCCCTCCTGTCGAAGTATAAAGGTCCGAGAGTAATGGGCTTTGCTGGCATAGGAAACCTCTAAGTCCTAGGTTGATGTTGCTTGGCTGCTTCATCGGGTAGTGTAAGACGCTCGCGCACCTCGCGAATGATAATTGCTGGAATACCCATTGCATGGAATTGGTTTGCGCGCTCGTATGCCCAAGCCATGCATCCCTCCTTGCTTAGATCGTCGCGGGCAATTTTCTCGTATAAAGCAACAGCGCTCATGCGTGAGAGGCCAAGCTCCATCAACGAAAGTAGCGTTGTCGACGAAACGCCAAATTCGAGTTGCATTCCGATATCCAAATCGCCATCGATTAGATCTTCACGGCCAATCTCGCGAAGGTGCAAATGCAGCACATCCATATAGGCGGAGAGGTATTTTGGCGCTCTAAATCGGGCGATTTGCTCTACTAACTCCATCGTGTTGCGGATGAGCTCAGGCAATTTGAAAGACCTGCCGACCTCTTGGTGCCAATCAATACTGTCACGAATGATCCTGGCCAGCGAATAGCCCTTTAGCCATTTGACGACGATTAACGCATATAGTTTGATACGAGTCTCGGGAGTGAAAGCAAAAAACAAGTGCTCGTTGACTCGCCCCATAATCGTTATGAATCGGTCATAGCTGTCGTTGCTCGCGACTTCAGCAGGGAGCAGGTTTTCTACATCGCCAGGATAGGCGCGAAAAGCTTCGAGAAGGTGCTGAAGGCCTATCGCATTTACGCCAGGATGCCGAGCGGCCAAGTCGACGCTGATTTCGATCTGCTTTGCTAGCCCCCCAAGAACTTGGTCGAGTTTCGCAAGCGATGCGGCGTCATGGCGTTTCGCGAGGCTAGCCGCTGATATGGAGCCGAGCCGCATAAAAGTAGTGAGTAAATAGGCTCCAACCTGCTCGAACTTATCCTTGTCCTCAATACTGGAGGGATCCGATAATCCACGATTGGAGAGGTAAGTCGCCATGCCGTCACTGGAGTTCCCAGGATTTCCTAGACAGAGCTAGCCTCTGTTGGGGGTAGCATTGGGAGACAGTCATGTCTGCAGGCAAGATCACCAGCAAGACCCGGCAAGCCTACAAATTC